>CABTZM010000137.1 GCA_902489295.1 uncultured Collinsella sp. | reverse complement strand
ATCGACCTTCTCGGTGTCGATGGCGCGCTCGGCGAGCACGATGACCTCGTCGTTCGCAACCTGGACATATCCGTCCGTCACCGCAAAGACATGGTCGACGACGCCCATCTTGGTTTCGGAGACGCGGATATGGCCACCGTCGATCGTGCAGATCTCGCTCGCATGATGCGGGAGAATACCGAACTCTCCGACGGTGGAGGGCACCGCCACGTACGCGACGGCCCCCTCATACACGCACTCCTCGGGGCAAACGATTCGCAGCTGCATGGGCTTTGCCATGGTTCCTACGCCCCCATCTTAGCGGCGCGCTCACGCACGTCGTCAATGGTGCCGGCATAACGGAATGCCTGCTCGGGCAGGTTGTCGCACTCACCGTCGACGATGGCCGCAAAGGAGCGGACCGTATCGGCGACGCGGATGTAGACACCGGGGTTGCCGGTGAACTGCTCAGCGACATGGAAGGACTGGGAAAGGAACTGCTGCAGCTTACGAGCACGGTTGACCGTAAGGCGCTGCTCCTCGGACAGCTCGTCCATACCGAGAATGGCGATGATGTCCTGCAGGTCGGAGTACTCCTGGAGAAGCTCCTGGACCTTGACGGCGACGCGGTAGTGCTCCTCGCCCACAATCGCGGGGTCGAGCGCGTCAGAGGAGCTCGCCAGCGGGTCGATGGCCGGGTAGAGACCGAGCTCGGCGATGGAACGCGAGAGAACGGTCGTGGCGTCGAGGTGAGTGAAGGTCGTGGCAGGAGCCGGGTCGGTCAGGTCGTCGGCGGGGACGTAGACGGCCTGGACCGAGGTGATGGAACCGGTCTTGGTCGAAGTGATGCGCTCCTGCAGGCCGCCCATCTCGGTAGCCAGCGTGGGCTGGTAGCCAACGGCGGACGGCATACGGCCCAGCAGTGCGGAAACCTCGGAACCCGCCTGGGAGAAGCGGAAGATGTTGTCGATGAACAGCAGAACGTCCTGGCCGCGATCGCGGAAGTACTCAGCGGTGGTAAGGCCGGCCAGACCGATGCGCAGACGCGCTCCGGGCGGCTCGTTCATCTGACCATAGACCAAGCAGGTCTTGTCGATAACGCCAGACTCGCTCATCTCGAGGAACAGGTCGGTGCCCTCGCGGGTACGCTCGCCGACGCCGGTGAACACCGAGGTGCCGCCGTGCTCCTGGGCGAGGTTGTTGATGAGCTCCTGAATCAGAACGGTCTTGCCGACGCCGGCGCCGCCGAACAGGCCCGTCTTGCCGCCACGGATGTAGGGCTCGAGCAGGTCAACAGCTTTGATGCCGGTCTCGAAGATCTCGGTCTTGGTGGTGAGCTCGTCGAAACGGGGCGCTGCATGGTGGATGGGGTAGAACTCCTCCACCTCGGGCATGGGCTTGCCGTCGACGGGCTTGCCCATAACGTTCCAAATGCGGCCGAGCGTCTTGGGGCCAACGGGCATCTTCATGGGCTCACCGGTATCGGTGGCGATGAGGCCGCGCTGCAGGCCGTCGGTCGAGGACATGGCGACCGTGCGGACGACGCCGCCCGGAAGCTGGCTCTCGACCTCGAGGATCGTGCTCAGATGACCGATCGGGGTCTCGGCCTCGACCGTGAGCGCGTTGTAGATCGGGGGCACCGCACCGTCAAACTTGACGTCGACGACAGGGCCGATGATACGCACGATGCGACCATCACCGGCAGTCGTCTTCTTGGTGGCTTCCTCGACCGCAAGCTTTACGGTGTTATTAGCCATTACTGTTCCTCCAATGCTGAGGCTCCGCCGACGATCTCGTTAATCTCGGTCGTGATCGAAGCCTGACGCACGCGACTATACGTGCGGGTAAGGGTCGAGATGATCGCGGTGGCGTTTTCCGTCGCGGAGTGCATGGCCTTGCGGCGTGCACCCTGCTCGGCGGCCGCCGAATCGATCAGGGCCTGGTAGATGACCGTCAGGATATACGACGGTACAAGCTTGCCGAGAACATGCTCGGGAGAGGGCACGAACTCGAACGTGGACGAGATGCGCTTAGGGGCGTCGGTCTCGTTCTTACGCGGACCGTGGGCCATAGCGATCATCTCGGGATCGAGCGGCAGCAAGTGCTCGACGCGAAGCTCCTGATCCACGCGGTTCTTGGCGTGGTGATAGACAAGCTCGACACGGTCAAGCTCACCGGCACGATACGCATCGCAGATATGAGAGGAGATCATGCGGGCCTGATTGAAATCGGGCTCAGAGGAGTTGCCCTCAAAGTGCATGACGACGTTTGCGCGGTCACGGAAATACGTGGCCGGCTTACGCCCGCACGCGATGATCTCGCACTCGATGCCGTCGTTCGCCCAAGAAGCGGCGAGCTTTTCGGCCGTGCGCTCCACCGTCGTATTGAAACCGCCGGCAAGGCCGCGGTCCGAGGCAATAACGACAATCAGGCCATGCTTGACGCTCTCATGCTTCTGCAGCATGGGATCGGTGCCCGAACAGGAAGCGTCGCCGGCGACCGTCAACATGACGTCGGTCAGCGCCTCCTTATAGGGCTCGGCCTGCTTGGAGCGATCGAGGGCACGACGGATCTTGGCCGTAGAGACCATCTCCATCGTGCGCGTGATCTGCTTGGTCGTGGTAACCGAGGAGATTCGCTTCTTAATGTCGCGAAGGTTGGCCATGGGGCTTAGTTCTCCTCTGATCCAGAAACATCCGAATGGTGCTTGGCCATGAACTGCTGCTTGAAGTCGCCGATGACGCGCAAGAGCTCAGCCTTGGTGTCATCATCGATCTTCTTGGCGCGAACCTTGTCGAGCAGCGAACCAAAGCCATTGTCCATGTACTCGATGAGCTCGGCACGGAAGGGCAGCACGTCGGCGATCTCCAGGTCATCCAGGAAGCCCTCGTTGCCAGCGAACAGCGTAACGATCTGCTCGCCAACCTCAAACGGCTTGTAACGCGGCTGCTTCAGGAGCTCGGTCATGCGAGCGCCGTGGGTAAGCTGCTTTTGCGTGGCCTCGTCGAGGTCGGAGCCGAACTGCGTGAAGCCGGCGAGCTCCTGGTACGAAGCAAGGTCCAGACGGAGGTTGCCGGCGACCTGCTTCATGGCCTTGGTCTGTGCGTCGCCACCGACGCGGGACACGGAAATGCCCACGTCGACTGCCGGGCGCTGGCCCTGGAAGAAGAGCTCGGACTGCAGGTAGATCTGACCATCGGTAATGGAAATGACGTTGGTCGGAATGTAGGCCGAGACGTCGCCGTCCTGGGTCTCGATGATCGGAAGAGCCGTCATGGAGCCATAACCGTTCTTCTTGGACATCTTGACGGCACGCTCGAGCAGACGAGAGTGCAGGTAGAAGATGTCGCCAGGATAGGCCTCGCGTCCGGGCGGACGATGCAGCGTCAGCGACATCTGACGGTAAGCCACAGCCTGCTTGGACAGGTCGTCGTAGATGACGAGCACGTGGCCGCCGGGGTTGGTCTCGCTGGCAGGCTTGCCGTCCTCGCCGTTGTACATGAAGAACTCGCCGATAGCGGCACCGGCCATAGGCGCGATGTACTGCATAGGGGCGGAATCGGCAGCGGTGGCCGAAACGATGATGGTGTAGTCGAGCGCACCGTGCTGAGCGAGGGTCTCGCGGATGTTGGCAACCGTGGAGGCCTTCTGGCCGATGGCGACATAGATGCAGACCATGCCCTTGCCGCGCTGGTTGAGGATAGCGTCGATGGTGATGGCGGTCTTACCGGTCTTACGGTCGCCGATAATGAGCTCACGCTGACCGCGGCCAATAGGCACCATGGAGTCGATAGCGAGCAGACCGGTCTGAACCGGCTCGCACACCGGGGTACGATCGATGACGCCGGGAGCCTTGAACTCGATGGGGCGACGGTGCGTGGCGACGATGTCGCCCAGGCCGTCGATGGGCTGGCCGAGCGGATTGACGACGCGGCCGAGCATGGCACGGCTCACGGGGATATCCATAATGCGGCCAGTGGTGCGGCACTCGTCGCCTTCCTTGATGGAGTCGACGGCACCAAACAGAACGGCGCCGACCTCGTCACGGTCAAGGTTCTGGGCAAGGCCGAAGACGGTCTCACCGGTATCGGAGCTCTTGAACTCCAGAAGCTCGCCTGCCATGGCGCTCTTGAGGCCGGAGACGCGCGCGATGCCGTCGCCTACCTCGTCGACCGTTGAAACCTCATGCGTATCGACCGTCGCGGAGAGGCTCGTGAGCTGCTCCTGCAGTTTCTTGGCGATATCCTGGGCATTGAGGGTTTCGGACATTAGGCTTCACCTCCGTACGAATTAGCAGAGTTTGCGAGGGTCTCCTGCGCGATGCGCAGCTGCGTCTTGACGGAAATGTCACGACGCTCGCCGCGGGCCTCGAGCACCAGGCCGCCCACGATAGACGGGTCGACCTGCTCGATAAGGAATACCTTGCGGCCGAAATCCTGCTCGCATTTCTTAGTGATGGTTTGACGCAGCTCGTCGTCGAGCGGGATCGCCGTGGTGACGGTCACGCCCACTACATCCTCGTCTTCCTCGGCAACATACTTAAAGGCAGCTGCCACCTTGGGAAGAAGGTCGAGCTGGTCGCGCTTGGACATGGTGTCGAGCACGGCGATGATCTCGGGGCTGGCAGAAGCCAAGCGCTCGATCATCTCGAGGTCCTCGAACACATGGTTCTCGGCCTTAGCGGCTTCCAGAAGGGAGCGCGCGTAGGTCTCGAGCACCTTGTCCTGATAGCGGCTAGTCGGCATTCAGGCTACCTGCTTCCTGGATGTAGCGCTCGATGAGCTTCTTCTGCTCGGCATCGTCCTCGAGTGCCTCGCCCACGATCTTGGTGGCGACGGCAACGGACAGGTCGGCGATGGAGCTCGCGGCACCGGCGTAAATGGACTTGCGCTCGTCCTCGACGGTCGTATGGGCCTTGGCGATGATCTCCTCGGCCTCCTTGTGAGCAGCCTCGATGATACGGGCGCGCTCGGACTCGGCGTCCTTACGGGCCTCGAGAACGATGTCGGCAGCCTGACGACGGGCGTCGGTGACGATCGAGTCGGACTCAGCGCGCTTGGCGATAGCCTCCTGCTTGGTCTTCTCGGCCTCGTCGAGGCTCTCCTCGATCTTCTTGCCGCGCTCCTCCATGGTTTTCATGATGCCCGGCAGGGCGACCTTGGCCAGCACGATCCAGATAATCAGGAAGGCGATAAGCGCCGGGATGAACTCCGCCATCTTAGGGATGAGGATGTCCGCACCGGCAGCGCCGTCCTCGGCGAACGCGGAAACCGGCATGAGCAGCGCGGCCGCGGACGCGGAGAGTGCGATCGCGCTCTTCTGGGATGAAAGATTCATACTTGACGCTCCGTGCTATTTAACGATCAGCGCGACAACGAAGCCGATCAGAGCCAGAGCCTCGCCGAAGGCGGAGCCCATGATGAAGACGGTGAACACGCGGCCCTGGACCTCAGGTTGACGGGCCATAGCACCCGTAGCACCCAGAGCAGACAGGCCGATAGCAAGACCAGCGCCGATAACACCGAGACCGTAACCGATAACTCCCACGATTCCTCCTTTGTCGTGCGTGTCTTATTTCACGCAGGATAACCTTTTTATAACTGCCGGGCTCCATGGGTACGGGCACCGGCGGTTTAACGAATTGCCTTACCTTTAAGGCGCGAACGGAAGACTACTCCTCCTCCGCGACCT
>CABTZM010000136.1 GCA_902489295.1 uncultured Collinsella sp. | reverse complement strand
TTTGCTCAAAGGATCATTAAATCAATCGATAAGGGCACCGTGGTAGGCCCCAATGCAATCGACACTAAAATCCTCGGCATCATCCCTCCTGAGAAGCTCTCGAGCGGTACCAAAACACTGCTGCTTATGTACTTCATGCCGCAAAACGTATATAACGCCTCAAACTGTGGTGACAATTGCGCTTATTGGATTCTGCGAATCGCCGCGCAAAAGGACTTAACAATCAATCTCTACCATATATTGGATTTTGGAAACGGTAAATTTACGGTGACCGTTGCCAACACGGGCGACGTGGTCCACACGATGTTTGACCTTGTTCCCATAGCTGGAAAATGCCTAAGGGAGAACTCCTGATGCGCGGATCATACAAGGTAGTTATTCAGAACAACCGCGTTCAGTTTAAACTGACCATCAATAGAAACTTGACCATCATTCAAGGCAACAGCGCCACGGGCAAAACGACGTTGCTCGATATGGTGGCTGCTCACGAAGAATTAGGGCCACAAAGCGGCGTAACAGTAAGTTGCAAAGTTCCCTGTAAGACAATAGCTGGAAAGAATTGGCGCAGAGACCTCCAAGAGATTTCCAGCAGCATTGTTTTTATTGATGAGGGTAATACTTTTGTTCGATCAAGAGAATTTGCCCATGAAGCAAAACGTAGCTCAAACTACTACGTAATCGTCGCCAGAGAGTCACTGCGCCAACTGCCCTATAGCGTTGATGAAGTCTACGGTCTTAAGAACACCAACCGAACCACAACGAAGTATCCCGTTTACTCTCGTGTCTACACTTCTACATATCGTATTTACGGTGATACTGAATTTAAAGGCGAGAGGCCCGAGCTTGTCATCGTCGAGGACACAAATTCGGGCTACGAATTCTTCAGTTTGCTATGCAAAAAGAGCAGTATTAGGTGCATCAGCGCGGGTGGAAAATCAAATATCTGCAATTGCATTACGGACGCACCAGAAAACGATATCCTCGTGATTGCCGACGGCGCCGCCTTTGGACCAGAAATTGCAGAAGCAACTGCACTACAGCGCCGAAAGAACATCAAGCTATTCCTGCCGGAATCGTTCGAATGGCTCGTGTTGAAGTCGGGATTATTCAACAGCAAACACATTAAGGAGATGCTACTTAATCCCGCTGAACATATCGAAAGCTTAGAGTTTTTTAGCTGGGAGAAATTCTTTACTGCGGAACTCGTCGAATGCTCACGAGGCACACGTTTTCGATATGACAAGAGCCGCTTGAACGAGGAGTATTTGAACCCCACCGCCCTTGCGACTCTTGAGGATACTTTGCCGAATCTTGGCATCACTTCGCGCTAAAGCGAGAAGTACTCGTTCTCGGCAGATAGATTTGGCCCGAGTCAGGGGTCGCCGTTGAAGAAGAACTCCGGCCAGCGCTGCATGAACAGGGCCTGTTCGCGCTTCCAGCGGCGCAGCTTTTCCTCGTTGGCCTCTTCCCTGCCGCGCGAGGTGAATTCGTAGTGATACAGCTCGGCATAGGGCGTAAAGATGGTACGGTAGCCCGCCTCCCACACACGCAGGCAAAAGTCCGCGTCGTTAAAGCCGACGGCGAATTCCTCGTTGTAGCCGCCAACCTGCTCAAACACTTCGCGTCGAACCATCTGGCAGGCGCCCGTTACGGCGCTAAAGTTGCCCGGACGCACAGCACGGGCTAGATAGCCCTCGCGCTTTGCCGAGAAATCCTGGTTGGCATGGGCAAGCGCGCCACGCACACCAACCAAAATGCCGGCATGCTGCACCAGATGATCGGAAAAATAGAGCTTGGCGCCCACCACGCCCGCATCGGGACGCTGCAGATAGCCCATCATCTCTTCGATAAAGTCCGGGCTTATAACCTCGGTATCGTTGTTCAACAGCAGCAGATAGTCGCCCTTGGCATGTTTAACGCCAAAGTTGATGATCTGGGAGTAATTGAACTCGCCCGGCCACCACTCAACGCGCGCTGTACCCTTGCCACCAGAAGCAGCGGCTACGCGCTCCGGAAGGGTTTCGTAATACGCAAAAGTCTCCTGGTCTTCGCTGTTGTTCTCTACCAAGACGATCTCGTAGTTGGTATACGTGGCCTTCTGGGCGATCGACATCACGCAGGCGTCGAGCGTCTCGACGTGGTCCTTAGTGGGAATCACAATGCTCACCAGCGGCGCAGGCTCCGGCAGCGCATAGCGCATGCGGTAGACAAACGGCGTCTCGGACTCCTCGACCGTTCCATGAACACCCAGCGAGTCAAAGTGACGCTGCAGTGCAAGGCGTCCGGCCTCGATGGCATATGGCTTGCTATCGGCAGAACCGTCGGCGGTTGAGCCGGGGTGAACGCGCCAGTGATACAGCACGTGCGCAACATGCTCAAAGCGCGCACCCGCCGCAAGGCAGCGGAGCGTCAGGTCGTAATCCTGGGCACCCGCAACGTCTTCCGGCGACATGCCAATACGATCGATAAGCGCCTTCTCCACCATCAGAAAATGCGTCACGCAGTTATGGCTATAGAGCAGGTCGACGTTAAGCCCGGTCTTAAAGACCGGCTGACCCCACTCCCCCGTTTTCTGGAACATGTCTTCGTCGCAAAACAGGACCTGAGGGCGCTCGTCCTTGGCGCCCTTGTTCAGAGCGGCAACATAGCGGAACAGCGCGTCCGGTTCCAGGATGTCGTCGTGGTCTAAGAATGCGATGTAGTCGCCCGTCGCTTGCTGAATACCTGCGTTGGTGTTGACCACGATGCCGCCGTTACCGGGCAGCTCGATGCGACGGACGCGCTCGTCGTGAGCGGCGGCCGCAAGATTGGCCACCGCATCCCATTCGGGCGAGGCGTCCATCAGCAGCAATTCCCAGTTGTCATAGCTCTGCGCAAACACCGAATCCAGCAACTCACGCAGGTAGACCCGATCGGTCTTATAGCACGGCACCACAATGCTCAAGAACGGCCTGTAGGCGAATGCCGCGGAAGCGGCGCGCTGGCACGCCAAGTCGCCCGGCTTTGCGCGATGCTGCTCAAACCAACGGCGATAGGCAGCCTCGTCCGCGCGCGCATCCTTCATGCGGTTCCAGCTGTCGTCGACCATACCGTTGTACAGGCGGCCATCCATGGCGCAAAAACCGCTCTGAATCTGGCCTGCAGGATCAGTTGCAATCGCAACAAAATCTCGAATGTCTTCAGGCATTTCCACGCTCAGATACGTTTTATTGACGCGGCATCCGTTCTGCTGTGGCACGTCGACCTGCGACTCAAACACATGCACGGCGGCATCGATGGCATTCATATGCGTATCGAGTATCTCAAGCTGGGGCGTGCACTGGGAGTCTCCCGCCCATGTGACCTCGTAGCGCCACACAGCGCCCGAATCGGCCGGAAGATAACGGACGGCATCAATCTCATAGCGACCGCAGCGCTCGCCGCGCTGTGCATCGCGGATGAGCGCACACAACGCAGGCTTTGCCTTGTAGTTAATCTTGGATTCCAGCTTAGCCATACGGCTATCGAGGCGAATGGATCCAAGCTTTTGGCCACTGGACGCAAAGTCGACGTCGATCGCAGAGCCATCCAAAAACGGCAGCACTAAGACGGCGAGCTCGCGCTCATAGTCGGCAACCGAAGGACAGATTGCCAGCACACGGCCATGATCGACCGGGAGTGCCAGCAATGGCACACAAGAACCGCTCGTCGTCGCACGGGCAAAGGACTGAGAACCTTCCTGCTCAATGAGCGCGGCGACATCCTGACCGGCAAAACGAAGCAAAACGAACAGACGACCCTGGCTGCGGCAAAGCGCCAAACGCTTGATACTCATCTCTACACTTCTCGCTTTCCCAGGGCATTCGCGGCCATGCGCTTGCACGCGCCCAGGCGCCCAAACCTCAAGACGTCGTAATCGAACATGAGCTTTTTGCACGCACGAGCATTGGGAGCCTTGCTGGTAAGTGCCGCACGCACCATAGCGACGACAGCAGGAGCGCATTGTGCGAGCGCGGCATCGCCACTTACAGCAGAGCCGTTAAGCACTACTGCCACGGCAGCGAGCACCTTGCCGCAGTCCGAACCCAGCAACCTGAGCGCATCATACAGCACCAGATCGCATAGGAAATAAGCCAGGTCCTCGGCATGCTGAGCATCGAGGCCGTCGCGCTGCCAGTCAGTCAGCACCGCGGAGTAAATCTTCACGTGCTCCAGCAGGCGCGTCTCGTCGTCGTAGCGCATGGTGTCCATGAGCGAACCCTTGCGCGCCACGCGATAGTCGTACAGCTTGTTGGAGATAAGCGCGGTCTTACGCGAACGACCGTACACGGCAAAGTCGAAGACCTGGTCCTCGCCATACTTGACGGTTTCGTCGAAAACGATCCCGTTATTGAGCAAAAACTCGCGCTTGCAGGCGGTACGCCATGCAAAGGGACGAGACGCTTCCTTAAACAGCAGCTCGGAGCTATAGCCCTCAAACGAAACATCGCGCGGGCTCAACACATAGTTAAGCCACGGATACCCCGCCTCTAGCGGATACGGGTTCGCGCCAAAGGTCAAAACGTCGCAGTCCTCGCGCTCAAAGGCATCGACGATCACGCGGCATGCATCGGGCGTAAACCGGTCGTCGGAATCCAAAAACGCAACGATAGGCGCCGTGGACGCAGCGATACCCGCGTTGCGCGCGCTCGACAGGCCCCCGTTGGGCTTATCAACCAGCGTAAAGCGCGCATCCTTTTCGCAGTAGGCAACTGCGATGTCGCGCGAGCCATCCGGCGAGCCATCGTTGACCAGCACGCCCTCCCAATCGGGCATGTCCTGCGCAAGCAGGGAGTCCAGGCACCATGCCAGGCACTCCTCCACCTTATAGATGGGTACGACAACGGAAATCTTAGGGGTAGCCATGGTCACGCGCTCCTACTGTGCCGCCGGCACGTCGTCGGGATGCGGGTTATCGCCGTAGGTGCGCTGATACGTCAGCACGCGCCAGACCAGCGGCAGGCCGCCGATCTTAAAGTAGTGCTTAAACGTATTGAGCTTGCCCGGCTTCTTAAAGTCAAAACGCGAATCGATGTAGGCGCGGGGCGACTTGACCATCAAGCGCAAGTCGGTCTCGCCGCGCGGGTCGAACAGCGACAGGTCAAAGCGACCGGCGTCCCAATCGGCCTTGAGCTCGGGCGAGGCTTTCTCCCAAAACTGCTCGCGCAGCTCGTCGACCAGGCGCTCATCATTCCAGCGGTACGTATCGACCTTCATGCGCATTAAAATGCACTGAAGCTGAGCTTTAAGTTCGGGGCGCTCGTTCAAAAAGCGCTGCATCTCGGCGTATTCATCGCACACGCAAAACACCTTGTTGGGCGAATTAACGGAGCTCTTCTCGTTGTCCTGGCGATAGCACAAAATGGGGTCCGCAATAAACGCGGCACGCTCGGCGCACGCCCAAACCTTAAAGTTAAAGCCCGCATCCTGATACGATGCCCCCGGCGTGGGAAGGAAACGAATCTGATTGTCGTTGAGGAACTCGCGCCGATAGATGGCCGACCAAATGGAAGGCTTGCGGTAGAAGATGCCCGGGCGATCGACGGGGCGATATGCGGCGCCCGTCATCTGCTCGTCGATAATCCCAAACAGCTCTCGGCGCTCGCTGGGCGTGGACCAGTACAGGTAGAAATCGCCCTTCACCACATCGGCATGCTCGGCGTCTGCCTTGGCAACCAGCTTTTGGAGCGAGTCCTCAAACATAAAGTCGTCGGACTCCAAGATGCCCACGTACTCGCCGCGGGCCATCTCCAGGCCGCGGTTCATCGAGTCGCCGTAGCCGCTGTTGGCCTT
>CABTZM010000135.1 GCA_902489295.1 uncultured Collinsella sp. | reverse complement strand
CGCACCAAAAGACGCGGGCAATGGGCGGCTTTTCATTGTGTTTGATTGAAAAATGTACGCGCACCACGACGATGGCCACGATAAGGACGGCGATGAATATGGGCAGATTGGCCATGTCGCTCGAAGTGATTTCAAGGGGGATATCTTCGGTCATGGACGTTCCTCTGTTACGGCAAATTAAGTTCAGTATTAGATTACTGTAACCTTTCCACGGCATTTCGAGAAACAAAGCGCCCGATACGCAAAGCTAAAGGTCTGCGAATCTTGTATTACGAACATCTGTGCGCGTCGAGTGCGCTAAACTCATCGACAGTATGATTCGATGCAATAGGAGGCAAGGAGCTTCCATGTCTGATTCTTCTATCGTTATTCGCGGCGCTCGTGAGCACAACCTCCGTGATATCGATGTTTCCATTCCGCGTGACCAACTCGTGGTCATTACCGGTCTTTCTGGCTCGGGCAAGAGTTCGCTGGCATTTGACACTATCTATGCCGAGGGCCAGCGTCGATACGTCGAGAGTCTTTCGAGCTATGCGCGCCAGTTCTTGGGCCAGATGGACAAACCCGACTTGGATTCAATCGACGGCCTTTCGCCGGCGGTGTCGATCGACCAAAAGACGACGTCTAAAAACCCTCGCTCTACGGTTGGCACCGTAACCGAGATTTATGACTATCTGCGCCTGCTGTTCGCCCGTGTGGGCACCCCGCACTGTCCCGAATGCGGCCGCGTCATTGAGCGCCAGACGACCGACCAGGTTGCCGACAAGGTCTTGGCGGCGGGGGAGGGCCGCCGCGCGTTTGTGCTGGCACCGGTGGTGCGCGGGCGAAAAGGCGAGTACACCAAACTGTTTGAGGACCTTCGCGCCGAGGGCTTTAGCCGCGTGCGTGTCGACGGTGAAGTGCGCTCGTTCGACGATCCGATCGATCTGGATAAGAAATTCAAGCACGATATCGAGGTCGTAGTCGATCGCATCGTGATCCGTGAGAATTCTCTGGGCCGTATCGCCGAGTCTGTTGAACAGGCGACTGCCTTGGCGCACGGTAATGTGAACGTATACATGCTGCCCGATCGCGACGCTCCCGAGGGGACCGAGGGCGAGCTACTGGAGTATTCGTTGGCTCTGGCATGCCCGGAGCACGGGCACTCCATCGACGACCTACAACCCCGCGACTTTTCGTTCAACGCTCCCTATGGCGCATGTCCTGAGTGCGACGGCCTGGGCTTTAAGAAAACCGTTGATGCCGAGGCGCTGATTGAGGATCCCTCGAAGTCCATTGCCGACGGAGTCTTTGGTAGCCTGTTTGGCAATTCGAACTACTATCCGCAGATTTTTGCTGCGGTCTGCAAACACTTTAAGGTGAGCGCCGATACGCCGTGGGGGGACTTGCCCCCTCGCGTGCGTCGTGCGTTTTTGGATGGCATGGGCGACACGAAGATTTCGGTCGACTATCAAAAGCTCGATGGGCGTCGCAGCCAGTGGGATACCAAGTTTTCGGGCGTTCGCAACATCCTGTACGAACGCTATACCGAGACGACGAACGAGAACACCAAGGCGCGCCTGGAGAAGTACATTCGCGAGGAGCCGTGCTCGACCTGCCACGGCGCTCGTTTGCGCTCCGAGATGCTTGCCGTCACCGTGGGCGGCAAGTCCATTTACGAGGTTTGTTGCCTGTCGTGCCGTGAATCGCTCGAGTTTTTTGAGGGCCTGGAACTCACCGAGCGCCAACAGTTTATCGGCGGCCGTATCGTCAAGGAAATCCTGGAGCGCTTGCGTTTTCTGGTCGATGTTGGACTCGACTATCTGACGCTCGATCGTGCCTCGGCGACGCTTTCCGGTGGCGAGGCACAGCGTATTCGACTGGCAACGCAGATCGGCGCGGGTCTCATGGGCGTGCTCTATATTCTGGACGAGCCCTCGATCGGTCTTCATCAGCGTGACAACGAGCGCCTGATTAAGACGCTCGAGCGCCTGCGCGATATCGGCAATACCGTTATCGTTGTCGAACACGACGAGGATACAATCCGTGCCGCCGACTACGTGATCGACATGGGGCCCGGCGCCGGTGTCAACGGCGGGCACGTGGTCGCGGCGGGAACGCCTGCTGATATCATGGCGTGTCCTGAGTCGATGACGGGCGCTTACCTGACCGGCAAACGAATGATTCGGGTGCCTGATGAACGGCGCAAGCCCGGTCGCGGCTGCCTTAAAATTACGGGC
Organism: uncultured Collinsella sp.; assembly: GCA_902489295.1. Taxonomy (GTDB): domain Bacteria; phylum Actinomycetota; class Coriobacteriia; order Coriobacteriales; family Coriobacteriaceae; genus Collinsella. The sequence goes on along the minus strand of CABTZM010000135.1, from coordinate 3,629 downwards.
GCTCGAGCCAACAACCTCAAAAACGTTACTGCCAAGATCGAGTTTGGTACGCTTACGGTTGTTACCGGCGTGTCGGGATCGGGCAAGAGCTCCCTGGTTACCGACACCATTGCGCCTGCCCTTACGAATGCCATTCACCGCTCGACGCGCCCTGTGGGTCCGTATAAGAAAATCGAGGGCATTGAGTGTATCGATAAGGTTATCGATATCGACCAGTCGCCGATTGGCCGTACGCCGCGTTCCAACCCTGCTACCTATATCGGCCTGTGGGATGATCTTCGCGCACTGTTTGCGAGTACGCCGGAGTCGAAGGCGCGCGGCTACTCGCCGGGTCGTTTCTCCTTTAATGTGAGTGGCGGGCGCTGTGAGGCGTGCAAGGGCGACGGGCAGATCAAGATCGAGATGCACTTCCTTCCCGATATCTACGTCCCCTGCGAAGTTTGCGGCGGTAAACGCTACAACCGCGAGACACTCGAGGTCACCTACCGTGGCAAGACCATCTCGGACGTGCTCGACATGAGCGTCACCGAGGCGCTGGCCTTCTTTGGGAATATCCCGCAGATTAAGCGCAAGCTCCAGACGCTGTACGATGTAGGCTTAGGCTACGTGAGCCTGGGCCAGCCCGCCACGACGCTCTCGGGCGGCGAGGCGCAGCGTGTGAAGCTCGCCAAGGAGCTTCATCGACGCCAGACGGGCAAGACGTTCTATATTTTGGACGAGCCGACGACCGGTCTTCATTTTGAGGACGTCCGCCAGCTGCTCGATGTGCTGCAGCGTTTGGTCGATGCGGGCAACACGGTGCTGGTGATTGAGCACAACCTTGATGTCATCAAGGTTGCCGACCGCCTGATCGATATGGGTCCCGAGGGCGGTAACGGCGGCGGAACCGTCGTGGTTTCGGGCACACCGGAGCAGGTTGCGGACTGTCCGCAGAGTTATACGGGCAAGTTTTTGGCGCCGTTGCTCAGGCGTGACCGGGAGCGTCAGGCTCAACTTGATGCTCAATAAATAGGCGTTTCAGTTTATGGGCGCCATCGACTCCTTGTGATTCGATGGCGCTTGCTGTGCCGAAGTGACGTATGCAGCCGAATTGGACATATACTTAATCCTTGCGTCCGAATGCGAGGGAAAGGATATGTCATGGCAAAGGCTGTAAAGACGCCAAAAACCAATGCGATGCGCGAGCTGGAAAGCGCCGGCATTTCCTATGTTCTACATACGTACGAAGACGATGGTGATGAGTCGGTGGGCCTGGGTGTCGCGATTTCGGAGCAGCTTGGCGAGGAGCCCGGTCAAGGATTTAAGACTTTGGTCTGCGTGACACCGTCCAACGACTATGTCGTGTGCTGTATCCCTGTTGCCGACGAGCTCGATCTAAAGTCCGCCGCGCGTGCCGCGGGGGAGAAGTCCTTGGCCATGATGCATGTGAAGGATTTGCTTGCGGCGACTGGCTACGTTCGCGGCGGCTGCAGCCCGGTCGGTATGAAAAAACGCTACCGGACGCTCATTGATGAGACATGTGTCCTTTGGGATACCATTTTTATTTCGGGAGGCAAGCGTGGTTATCAGCTCGAGCTTGCACCCGATGATTTAATTGCATTTTGCGGGGCGACGGTTGCCGCGATTACGAGAGAGGACTGAGCGATGCCGCAGGAAGAATTGAAGCGCGGAGCTCATTTTGCAAAAGAATCTGCGCCTCAGACACCCTCATCCGAAGCTTCTTCGTCGCGAGATGACACTGACGACATGGGCTCGTCGGACTACTCCACGGTTGGTCGTTCCGCCGGGCTTATGACCATCCTGACTATCGTGTCTCGCATCACCGGTTTTATCCGCACGTGGGCAATGGCGGCCGCTATCGGCATGTCGCTACTCTCGTCCTCCTATCAGGTTGCCAACAACCTGCCCAACATGCTTTACGAACTCGTGATGGGCGGCATGCTCGTTACGGCGTTTTTGCCGGTGTATATGGGCGTGAGGCGCGAGCAGGGCCGCGAGGCCTCAAACGAGTACGTGGGCAACCTGCTCGGCATTCTGCTTTTGGTGCTGGGTGGCATTTCGTTGCTGGGGACCGTGTTCGCCCCGGGCTTTATCTGGACGCAATCGTTCCTTTCGGGTGACGGCGGCAGCATGGATACCGCTGCGTTCATGTTCCGTTTCTTTGCCATCCAGATTCTGTTTTATGGTTTGGGCTCGGTGTTCTCGGGCGTTCTCAACGCACACCGCGACTACTTCTGGTCGACGTTTGCTCCGGTCCTCAACAATGTGATCGTCATTGCGAGCTTTATGGGTTTTGCGCCCGTGTCCGCACAGTTTGGCGAACGTGCCGGCATCATCTTGATTGCGGCCGGTACGACCCTCGGTGTCTTTGTTCAGATGGCATGTCAGATCCCCGCGCTTGGCAAGCACGGCGTGCATCCCCATATCCATATCGACTTTAAGGACCCCGCACTGCGGCAGACGATTGCGCTCGGTATCCCGACGCTGCTCGCCACGGTGTGCATGTTTGTCTCGACTTCTATCACCAACGCTGCCGCGCTGGTGGTCCAGCCCGAGACTGGTCCTTCCGTCATCGCCTATGCGCGCCTGTGGTACACGCTGCCCTACGCGCTGATTGCCGCCTCGCTTTCGACGGCGCTCTATACCGAGCTCTCTCACGACGCGCAGGAGAAGGATTACGACAGCGTTCGCACGGGCATTTCGCGTGGCGTCGCCCAGATGCTGTTCTTCCTGATTCCGTTCGCGCTGTACCTGATTGTCTTCGCGCGTCCGCTCAACATGATCTACTGTGCTGGCAAGTTCGATGAATCCGGCGTGACGCTGGTGTCCGAGTACCTTGTCTACCTGGCGCTCTCGCTGCCGCTCTACGGCGTGGTCGTGTTGATGCAGAAGAGCTTCTCTGCCTTGCTCGACATGAAGCCCTATAGCCGCTATTGCCTGTATTCTGCCATCGGCCAGGCCGGCTCGGTTCTGCTGTTTGGCGTTGTGCTGGGCTTCGGCATGCCGGCAATCGCGCTTTCGTATGTCGTCGACTACGTGATCTTGGTCGGTTGCTCGCTGTGGTGGCTGCGTCGTCGTCTGCGTGGCCTTCAGGTCAAATCTATCCTACATGGCGGTTTCTTTGGCCTTTTGCTCGGTGGCCTGGGTGCTGCCGCAGGCGCCGGCGTCATGTGGGCGCTTGAGCACTTTGTCGGGGCGCTTGGCGGTTCGATTCTGATTACTCTTGGCTATGTTTGCGTTGCGGGTGTCGTCTCGCTTGCTGTTACCTTTGGCCTTGCCGTCGTCCTTAAGATGCCCGAGGTCTCGGCGCTGCTTCGTCGCAAGTAGGTGCGCGTGGCCGGTCACGACAACATTCCAACGCTTGCCGAGCAGGTTTCGCGCGTTCCCACACAGCCCGGATGCTACCTTTGGAAGGATGCCAAGGGCGATGTCATCTACGTGGGCAAGGCGAAAAACCTACGCGCCCGCATGCGTCAATACGTGACACTGCAGGATGAGCGTCAAAAGATTCCGCTGATGATGCAGCTGGTGGCGAGCTTTGACTATATCGTGGTGGAGACCGAGCATGAGGCGTTGGTGCTCGAGCGCAATTTGATTGGTCAGTACCATCCGTACTTTAACGTCGACCT
>CABTZM010000134.1 GCA_902489295.1 uncultured Collinsella sp. | reverse complement strand
TGGGGACGTTCTTAAACGACCAGTCATTCAAGAATGTCCCCAACGACTACATGAAAGCGCCCCCAAGCGGATGTGCTTGAGGGCGCTTCTTGCTTGACTAGCTCTCGATATAGTCCTTCAGCTTGCTGGAGCGACTGGGGTGGCGAAGCTTGGCCAGAGTCTTGGACTCGATCTGGCGGATGCGCTCGCGCGTGACGCCAAACTCGCGGCCGACTTCCTCGAGCGTACGGGGATGTCCGTCGACAAGGCCAAAGCGCAGCTCAATAACCTTGCGCTCACGATCGGCAAGCGAATCGAGCACCTGGGTGAGCTGCTCCTGCAGCATGGAGAAGCTGGCGGCATCGGGCGGAACGATGGCCTGGGAGTCCTCGATGAAGTCGCCCAGCTGGGAATCCTCTTCCTCGCCGATGGGGGTCTCGAGCGACACGGGCTCCTGCGAGATCTTCTGGATCTCGCGGACGCGGTCGGCACTCATGTCCATCTCGGCACCGATCTCCTCGGGGGTCGGGTCGCGGCCCAGGTCCTGAAGAAGCTGGCGCTGCACGCGGACGAGTTTGTTGATGGTCTCGACCATGTGCACGGGAATACGGATGGTACGGGCCTGGTCGGCGATAGCGCGCGTGATGGCCTGACGGATCCACCACGTGGCGTACGTGGAGAACTTAAAGCCCTTCTGGTAGTCGAACTTCTCGACGGCGCGAATCAGACCGAGGTTGCCCTCCTGGATCAGGTCAAGGAACAGCATGCCGCGACCGACATAGCGCTTGGCGATGGAGACGACCAGACGCAGGTTTGCGCTGATGAGTGCCTGCTTGGCTTCGAGGCCCACGTTCTCAATGCGCGTAAGACGACGTATCTCGGCACGCGTGAGCTCGAGCTCGCCTGCCTCGGCAGCCTCGAGCTTCTCGGTGGCCTCGAGACCGGCCTCGATCTTCATGGCCAGATCGACCTCTTCGGAGGCGGTCAGCAGGTCGACCTTGCCGATCTCCTTGAGGTACATACGGACCGGGTCGCCGGTCAGCATCACCGTGGAGGCATCGATGCCGCGCACGCGCGAACGCGAACGGGACGTGCGCACGGTGCGCTTCTTCTTGCTCTTGGAAGAACCCATCTCGGCGTCGGCCTGACGGGCCATCTTAAGCTCGTGATCGTCGAGCGAGCCGGAATCGTGCTCGTCGTCATCGAAATCGTCGGTATCGCTATCGTTATCGTCATCGTCGACGTCCATGGGGGCGTCGTCGTTTCCGCTCGCGGAGATAATCTGGATGCCGCTGTTGCGCAGCGCGGAATACACCGCGTTGAGCTGCTCATCAGATACATCGATATCCTTCAGGGCGACCTGAATCTCGTCCTCGGTTACCGAAGTCCTGTTTGAGCCGTTGCCCATGAGCTTTGCAACGTAGGATTCCAGCCCAGTACCCGTGCTCTCACTCTTATTTGGCACAGATTCTCCCTTCATAGTCCACAGGACTCATTACTTTAGCACACACAATGACGTCTATACCCAAAATTCAGACTGGATATAGGCGCGAATACGCTGGTTGACCACAACATCTAGGCCTGGTCGGCGCCCGCTGTCTCCAAACCAATCAAACGGAACGGATCTGCCACGCCACCGATCGACTTTTGGAGCTCGCGCTGGCGCTGAGAATCTTGCATCGCCTGCATCGTCAGCACACGGCGTGCCTCATCGTCGAGCGACCGGTCCTGGCGAAGCTTGGCCTGTGCGGCGCGCATGCGGCGCTTAATGGTGTAGAGCTCGAGGGTATCGAGCATAAACACGATGTTCGTCTCGGTGGGGTGCTTGCTCGTCGACGAAATGCGTCCGGCGCTGACAAGCGACGCTGCCTCGGGGCACACCGCGCGTGCCGCATCCATGCACGCCGTAGGGTCGGTGCCCGGCGGCGTCGCGAGCACGGCCCACGCGATGGACTCGTGGCGCGGATCCACCCACTCGATCGAGCAGATGCGGTCGGCATACGTGCGGAACAGGTCGGGATAGCTCGTGAGCATCGTCAACAGCTCGCGCTCCCCTGCCAAGGACTTGCGTTCAAGATCGGTAAGAACCATCGGCGCCGCCGCAGCCGGTGCGCCCGAACCGTCAGCCACAGGCACAGCGCCCATACCATCAGGCACATCGATCGGCGGCAGGTCGTCGACGACCTCCACGGGCGCGGCGCCGTAGGCATCGAGCGGGACGTAGTCGTACGGCTCTTCTTCGACCGGCGCGGACACCGGCGGCGTCGCGCCCGATGCCCAAGCACCGCGACCGGCATCGCGAGAACCCGACGCCCGACCGCCCGCGCTACCGGACCGCTCAGTCTGTGCCCGCTGGCGCTCATAGTTCTGCTCACGACGTCGTTCCGCATCCTCGCGCTTGGCGACATCGCGAAACACACGACCCGAGCTCGCGCGCACCGTCTCCAGATCCAAACCCAGCAGATCGGCAATCTGGATAAAGTACGTGTCGATCATATAGCTGTTGCGCAACGGATAGATAAGCGTCAGCGCATCTTCCAGCGCCTTAGCGCGACCGCCCGGCGTGGTGATGTCACTCGACTCCTGCAGCGAACGGTAGACAAAGTCCATAAGCGGCTCGGCAGCGTCGATGCGCGTCTGCAGTGCCTCGCCACCATGTGCGGTGATGAACTCCATGGGGTCGTTGCCGTCGGGGAGCACCACGCAGCGCAGGTCCATGGAATCCTGCTCGATAAACTGAATCGCGCGACGGGCGGCCTTCTGGCCCGCTGCATCGCCGTCGAACATATACACGATGCGCTTGGCAAAGCGAGTGAGCGTCTTGACGTGATGCTCCGTGAGGGCGGTGCCCAGCGTGGCGACAACGTTTTTAATCCCCGCCTCCCAGCAGGCGATGCAATCGGTATAGCCCTCCACCACAATGGCGGTATCCTGCGCGACGATAAACTCCTTGGCCCAATTAAAGCCGTAGAGGTTTCGCTTTTTATGAAACACGCTCGTCTCGGCGGTGTTGAGATACTTAGGCTGGCCGTCGCCCATAATGCGACCGCCAAAGGCAATGTTGTGACCCTGCTCGTCAAAGATGGGGAACATCACGCGGTCGTAAAAGCGGTCGGCAAGCTGCCCGCGCCCGCGACTCACGGCAACGTTGGCGTCGATCATCTCCTGCGGGGTAAAACCCGCCTGGGACAGGTGCGACACCAGCGCGTTACGGCCCGGTGCAAAGCCCAGGCAGTAGCGGCGGCAGACGTCGCCGCCCATGCCGCGGCTGGCAAAGTACTCGCGCGGACGGCCGTCCTTACCGCGCATGAGCATGGTGTGGTAGAACTGGGCGGTCTCGGCGCACAGATCGTAGATGCGGGCACGCTTGGTGCCGCGCTCGCGGCGATCTCCGGTGTCATGCAGCTCAATACCCGCGCGATCGGCCAAGTAACGGATTGACTCGGGAAAGCTCAGGTTCTCGCGCTTCATGATATACGTGAAAACGTCGCCACCCTCGCCGCAACCAAAGCAATGCCACACCTGCGTGGCGGGGATAATGTGGAAGGACGGCGTCTTCTCGCCATGGAAGGGGCAGCATCCCCAAAACTCATGGCCGCGAGGCTTGAGCTCGACCGTTTCCTGCACGATGGCAACCAGGTCAGACGCAGCGCGTACCTGGTCTTTTTCCTCATCGCTAATCACGGATGCTCACCCCCTGATCGCCCAAGTTGTGACGAATATCCTCGATATTACCCTCGACGGTCGCGATCAACTCATCCAGCGAATCGAACACACGCGAGGGACGCAGCCAGCGCGTAAACGCCAGCGAAACGGAAGCGCCGTACAGGTCGCCCGTATAACCAATTAAATTAGCCTCGAGATGCGCAGATGCCGCATCGTCAGCATACGTTGGCGGCAGGCCGACGTTCACAGCAGCGGGCCACGCGGTGTCATCGACCAGCACCAGACCCTCATACACGCCATCGGCTGGCACCTGAATGCCGTCGGGAACCTGCAAGTTTGCCGTGGGAAAGCCCATGCCAGAACCCTCGTGACGGCCGCGAATAACACCGCCACGCACCATATACGGACGGCCGAGTAACCCAGCAGCAAGCTCCACATGGCCCTGTCCCAGCTCATGACGAATGCGGGTGGCGCAAATGGCCTCACCGCCCTCGCAAAGCAGGTCGTGACCATACACGTCAACGCCGTGCTCGGAACCCCAGGAGCGCATCTCGGCAACACCAGAAGCACCGCCACGACCCAGCCTAAAGTCGCTGCCAACGCGAATCGATCGAATGACGACCAGACGCGACACCAGCGAGAGAAAAGCAACATGGTCAAGCGCCGCAACCTCAGGCGTAAAGGGAACGGCCACCACCGCATCGACCCCAGTTTGAGCCAGGGCATGCAGACGGTCGGCCGTCGTCATCAATTTTTGAGCGGGCGAAGGGCTCACCACGACGTCCGGGTCGGGATCGAAGGTAACTACGACCGCCTTGCAGCCATGGGCACGGGCATCACGGACAAGCGCCGCAATGAGTTCCTGGTGTCCACGGTGAACGCCGTCGAACACGCCAATGGCGATTGAAGCGGCACCCAAGTGCTCACACTCATCAAACGTATCGGCAGCAACGATGCGAGCCTCGTCCGACTCGCCCGCGAAAAAGACACGCGCGAGCTCGCGAGCGGACAACATCATCGAACACCGCCGATTGCCTGCGGAAACACGTGCTCCATGACAAAGCGGCCGCCCTCAATGCGGGCGAGCGCCTTGAGTCCCCCATCGAGCACCAACGCAAACGGCGCCTTCGAGGAATCGAAATCGGCAAGCGCACGCTCAACGGGAATGCGTCGGCCGCAGAGCAGGTCGTCGGCAAGATTGCCCGGCAAGTCAACACGTGTGGCGCCCAGGGCCGCAATGGGATCCAGGGCAAAGCCAGCCGCGGACTCGGGAGAAAGCTCCTCGACCGCATGACAAGCGCCAATGGAAACAACACCGGAAGCCGTGCGGCGCAGCGCGGAAATATGCGCGGCGCTATCGCAAGCGCGGCCCAGGTCGCGAGCGAGCGCACGGATATAGGTGCCCTTGCTCACCGAGAACGCCACGGTCCACACACACGTATCACCTTCGCCGCCCACGGCGATCAGGTCGGCGGCATAGACCTCGACGGGGCGCGGAGGTAGGTCCACCGCATTGCCCTCGCGAGCAGACTTGTAGGCGCGAACGCCATTGACCGAGATGGCAGAAAACGCCGGCGGCACCTGCATCTGCGGGCCCAGCATGGCGGCCAAGCGCTCACGAGCATAGGCAGGATCGCGGAGCTCGTTGGCAACAGCCACCGTGCGGACCGCCTCGCCCTCCGCATCATCGGTATTGGTCTCGGCGCCAAACGAGATGTCGGCGACATAGCTTTTGGTATCGAGGGTTAGCATGCCCAGCAGACGAGTAGCCTGGCCCACGCCCACCACCATGACGCCGGATGCCATGGGGTCGAGCGTGCCGGCATGGCCGACGCGCCGCTCATGGAGGGCGCGTCGGCATTGCGAGACCACGTCGTGGGACGTGCAGCCCACCGGCTTATCGACGGCGAGCAGCATATTCAATTGAGAAGGCGTACGACGAGCCATGTACCATCCAAAATGTTAGAGCTCGACGGTCACCGAAGCGGGATCCTCCCCCACCAGCTCGGCCAGCATGGGAAGTGCCACGGCGAGCGTCTCGCGAATCGTTCCGTTGTTGGAAAAGCCGGCGGCGGCATGATGCCCGCCACCGCCAAAGTTGGCAGCGATCTCGGACACATCGAGGTCACCCTTGGAGCGCAGGTTGCCGCGCACCTTGGTATCGCCGTCGATGCCCTTTAAGAACAGGCAGACCTCGACGCCCA
>CABTZM010000133.1 GCA_902489295.1 uncultured Collinsella sp. | reverse complement strand
TGTTTTTTGGTTTTTTGGGTTTGTTTGAGTAGGAAAATTGGCGGTGTGGGGGGCCGCGCGGCGTCGCCGGCCCCGCCGTTCGTCGGAGGGGCGGAACCTCTAGAGCAGGGTGACGCTAAAGGAACGGATGTCGGTAGCGCCCGGTGCCAACGTGATGGTGTTGACCTTGTGCTCAAAGACATCGTCCTCGGTGTCCATGGTGGTGTGGCCGGTCCAGGGCTCGAGCGCCACAAACGGGGCGTCGTTGGCGGCAGACCACACGCCGATGTACTTAAAGCCCTCAAAGTCGATCTTGACGCCGTGGCCCGACTTGCGACCGCGCAGCGTGAGCGTGGAGCCCGGGGTATCGGTGAACATGATGGCGTCGTTATCGAAGCTGCGGTGCGTGATGGGCAGCACGTCCGAGTTATCGGGCGCCTTGTAGCTGCCTTCGAACGTCATGAGGCCATCGGGCGTGATGATGGGGGCCTCGTTGGTCCAAGCCTCGGTAAATGCCAGCTCGTAATCCTCGAACGTCTCGTCCTCGGCACCGGGGGCGGGCACGTTAAATGCAGGGTGGCCGCCCATCGAGAACGGCAGGTCCACGTCGCCGGTGTTGGTGACGGCAAAGGTCTGGGTAAGCGTGGCGTCGCCGGTTAGGGCATAGGTCATGTTGAGCTTAAAGTGGAACGGGAACGCCTTGAGCGACTCGGGCGTGTCAGTGATCTCGTACGTTACCGAGGAGCCGTCCTCCGAAACCTCGACCAACTTGTGCTCGACGATGCGAGCGAGTCCGTGGCGCGGCATCTCGCAGGTGCCGGCCGCAGATGTCGCCATGTTGTTGCGCAGCGATCCCACGATGGGGAACAGGATAGGCGCATGCTTGCCCCAAAAGGCCGGGTCGCCCTGCCACAGATACTCGTTGCCGTTGAGGGCAAGGCTCGTGAGCTGGGCGCCCATGGAATCGATGGCCGCGATGAGGCCGCCGCGCTTGATGGTAGTGACGGTGGACATGCTACTTCCTCCAATAGTAAACAACGGTGTCGAGGGCTATTGTCCCACTCTTGGCGGCGGGGTTGAGCGACAGGTGCAGTTATTGAGCAATAGCGTAAAGGTCAAACCCGCCCTGCGGCGTGCTATCGACCGTATCGGGCGCCTGTGAATTAAAACTCACCGGAACCATGCGCTTTGAGGCACGGTAACACGTGCCGTCGGTGGCGACGGGCGGCTCATCGACCGTGAGCTCGTAGTCGCCGGGCTTGAGCTCGATGCCGTCACCTTCGGAATTGACGTATTGGTACTCGTCGATCGCTTGCCCCTTGAGCGTGCGACCCACGATATGGACGAGCATCTGGCTGTCGCCGCGCGCGGTGTCCCACGTCGCGCCGTCCTTGACCTCGACCGATACATGCACCGAGCGCGTGCGGCTGAGCGATTGCTCGACAGACATCTCGACCTTGGCGGCGTCTTTGCGCTGTTGTTCAACATGGCTCCAGACGTTTCCAATTACCGAGCATGCGATAACGCCGGCCATAAAGGCGATAAGGATGGGGCCAAGCGGAGAGCGACGTCCCGCATCTTCCTCGCGAGCCAGATCGGGGCGATGTGTGGGCGCAGGCGCCTGGGCACCCTGCGAGGGCACGTCGAGAATGCTGAAGGATGCCGTACTGCCGGGGTCGATGTTATGGCGCGGCTGCGGGGTCTTGGCCGGCGAGATGGACATGTCCGCCGGCTCACCGAGTGTGGCCGTAGCGTCAGCCTTGGCCTCGTCTGCCTCGGCTTGGGCCCAGGCTTGTTCGAAGGTCAGGGGCTCGGCGGCATCGGAGGCAGCTTCAGGCTCGACAGCGGCATCGCTGCCGGTCCCGCCCTCGTCGCTCGACACGTCACGCGGCGCGGGCTCGTCCCACTCCTCGTCCGGAGCCTCGCCCTCGCTATACCACCATTCAAAGTTATCGATATCCATACGGGGCGCCCCTTAAGCCTCGCAAATAAACACTTGCCAGCCTTATACCCCCAGATGGCACGGGAGCTCGCCGGCACAGACAGGAAAAGCGTCACAACATTCGACGCTTTTCCTCGTTTTCGAGATTTTCATCAAATGTTGTGACGGTTTGGGCAGCAGCCACACCACGAATGTGACAAAGGGACTGTCCCTTTGTCACATCTGGAGGGTAACAGGGATTTGGATGCAGCAAAAGTCCTCTTGGTGGGACTCGTCGTAGCTCGTGGTATCGAGGTAGCAAAAGTCGAAAGCGTTGCCAACGGGCTGGAGCGCGTGCTCGTCCATGCAGGCAACGATGGCGCGGATGCCCTCGGGCTCGTACGGCATACCCCAGCGGCTCATGCACAGGTATGTGCCCTCGGGCAGCACTTCGATGCCGATCTCTGCCAGCTCGGCGGGATCGCTCGGCAGCAGTTCCTCGACACCGCGCGGCAGCACGGCAAAGGAGCCCGCGCCGGCGATAGGGTCGTCGGAATGCAGCGCCTCACGACGCAGCATGGCACCCCAGCCGCGCATAGGGCGCGTGCCCGTCAACGCACGCATGCGCAGGATGGCCCGCATGAGCGTGGGGTGAAGCATCGAGCGGCCGCGCTCGATATCGCCTGGAAACTCCTCAAAGACCACGAAGCGGCGCTCGAACTGCTTGAGCTCCGGCTTGCCCTCGCGCTCGCGCCAGTAAACTGCCTCGTCGTAAAAGCTCAGACGCTCCCGCACGCTCGCACGCTCGGCTTTGAGCCCGGCAATCTGCTCGTCGAGCGCCTGCACCCGCGAGCGCAGGTGATCGGTCATCTCGCTAATGTCGAACGTCAAGGCTAGGCGGTCGATCTCATCGAGTTCGAGCCCTAGGTCGCGCAGCATGCAGATCAGACGCATGAGCGGGATCTGCGTGGGCGAATAGAAACGGTAGCCTTTTTCGTTAACCACGGCGGGCTTAAACAGGCCGATCTTGTCGTAGTAGATGAGCGTTTGGCGCGAAACGTTAAACAAACTCGCCATCTCGCTAATCGCATACATGCCCGTCTGCATAGGTCCTCCCGACACATCCTTTTTGCGCACAAAGCCCGCCGCCCACAGGGGCAGCGGGCTCAAACACTACTCGTATCCTACCCTAAAGACGCCTATGACCAGCGCTTATAGTTTGCGCATGACACGCCGACGGCCTCGAGCGCCTTGGCGGCGATGTGGTGCACCGCGTCATCGAGCGTGGCGGGGCCGTTGTAAAACGTGAGCATGGGCGGCATGAGCATGACGCCCGGTACGCGCGCAAGGCGCGCCATGTTGTCGACATGAATGGCGCTGAAGGGCGTCTCGCGCACCATGAGCACCAGGCGGCGCTGCTCTTTCATCTGCACGTCGGCCGCACGCAGCAACAGATTGTCGCTGTAGCCGCTCGCGATGCCGGCGAGCGTCTTCATGGAGCACGGGGCCACGATCATGCCGTCGACCGGATAGGTGCCGCTTGCGATGGCGGCGCCGATGTTCTTGTTGTCGTAGACCACATCGGCATGCGTGGCAAACTCGTCGAGCGTCATGCCGAGCTCCTGCTCGATGGTGATCTCTCCCCCGCGCGTGACGACAAGCGCCGACTCGGCACCTGCCTGGCGCAGGCATTTAAGGCACTCAAGACCCAGCGCGGCACCGCTGGCGCCAGACACGCCAACGACAATGCGACGGGGACGGACAGAAGACTCAGGCATGACGGCTCCTTAACTACTTGGTAGGGCTACTTACTAGAAAGCAATCTCCTTGGCCCACTTGTCTGTGTCGATCTCCATGAACTGCGAGCGAATGAAGTTCTTCTTGAGGTCGAACGGGACCGTGCAGTCGAAGATGGCCTTGCAGGCGATGCCGTGCTCGCGGATCGTGGGGTCGAACGCGGGGTCGTTGGACGGATCGAGCACGTGGCAGTGGCAACCGGGGATGGTGATGAGGTCCACGTCGGCCTGGAAGCGCGTGGTCATGGCCCACATCACGTCGCTCATATCGAAGATATTGACATCCTCGTCAACAAGGATGACGTGCTTGAGCTCGGAGAATGCCGAGAAGGCGAGCATGGCGGCGTTGCGCTGACGGCCCTCGTCATTTTTGCTCGACTTCTTGAACTGCATGATGGCAACGAACTTGCCGCCGCCGCAGGGGGCAGCGTGGACGTTGAGCAGGCGGCCCGGGATGGCGGTCTCGACCATCTTGTAGATGGATGCCTCGGTGGGGATGCCGGCCATGGACACGTGCTCGTGCGAGGGACCGATGCAGCTCTCCATGATGGGATTGACGCGCGTGGTGACGGCGGTGATCTTGATCACCGGGCAGACCTTGGCGCCACCGGTGTAGCCGGGGAACTCGGGCATGGCGTAGCCGTGGCCGTTGACGTCCTCGTTGATGGTCTCGTCGTGCATGAGGTAGCCCTCGAGCACATACTCGGCATTGGCGATGCACTTCTGCGGAACGGTGACGCAGTCGGCAAGCTCGACGGCGTGGCCGCGCAGGGCGCCGGCGATCTGCAGCTCGTTGAAGCCGAGCGGTGTGGTGGGAGCCTCAAAACCGCAGCACATGTACACGGCGGGGTCCAAACCGATGGAGATGGAGATGGGCATGTCTTCGCCGCGCTGGCAGTACTCGTCAAAGAACGCGCCCAGGTGACGGCTGCCGGGGGTAATCCACATGGCAAGCTTATCCTTGTCGACGCAGGAGAAGCGGTGGATGGTCACGTCGGACTGGGAGCCGTCGGGGCTCGTGCCGTAGGCGAGGCCCATGGTGATGTAGGGGCCGCCGTCGACGGGCGTGTTGGTAGGAGCGGGAACGATCTTGCGCAGGTCAAAGCCCTCGTCGGTCGCCTTGTACACGACCTCCTGACAGTCGACGTGCGCACCCTCGGCGATCTGCTCGGGCGCGATCAGGTTCTCGAAGCGCTTGCCGATCTCGAGGCCCAGGTGCTCCTCGTCCAGGTCGAGCAGGGCGGCAACGCGCTTGCGGCTGGCAAGCATGCCGATGCAGACCTTGGCATCGTCAAAGCCCTTGACGTTGTTGAAGACCATCGCCGGACCCTCTTTGGTCGGGCGCATAACGGTACCGCCGGCGCCGACGTGACGGTAGACGCCCGAGACCTCGGCATCGGGATCGACCTGAGTGTCGGTCTCGAGCAGCTGGCCCGGCATCTCGCGCAAAAAGTCGAGCGCGGAGCGCAGGTCGTGGATCTGGGAAGCATCGGTAGTGGACATAGCATGCTCCTTTCGGGAGAGTGCCCGGCGGCGAGGATGCCGCCGGGCTTGGTAACGTAATGGGGCCGCAGCGCTCATAGATGGGGCGCTCGGGCACTCGCAGTTCAAGCACTCGGCTAATTACAGCCAAGCACTCGACTGCTTACATCAGGCCAAAGAGGTGGAACCAGGCGGCCTCGACCAGCACGACGATAAAGACGACCGCGGTGAGGGGAATACCCATGCGCATGGCCTCTTTGGAGGTGTAGCCGCCGGCGTCCTTGCCCTCGCCGATAAGGATCGGCAGGTTGTGGAACGGCAGGATGTAGTGGATGTTGATGGACGTGAAGACGATGAGCGCCACGGCAAGCGGGCTTACGCTGGAGCCGGCCGCGAAGCTGATGAACGCCGGCACGCACACACCGAGCACGGCCATGACCGAGCCCATGAACATGTGGATGATCATGGAGAGCGCGGCGACGAGCAGGGCGAACAGGAAGATGTTCTCGGGCACGGAGCTGGGAAGCACGACGTCGGCGATCCAGGCGTTCATGCCGGTGGCGCCGCCCACGGAACCCACGGCCATGGCGGCCGTCAGGAACATGAGGGACTTGATGTCGACAGCGTTCCAGCTGGCAGGAGTGAGAACCTCGCCGATGATGGGCATGGCGAGCGCGACACCGATGGCAAGTGTCACCCA
>CABTZM010000132.1 GCA_902489295.1 uncultured Collinsella sp. | reverse complement strand
GCCGAGGCCTTCGATAAGTGGGTCGAAGGACTCTTCGCGGGTCGTGAGGGCCACGAGGGTTTTAACCCGCGTGACATTAATGACCAGAAGCTCATGAGGGCGATCAACAAGCGCACCACGTCGATGGACGTGGACAGCGCCGGTCGTATCGGTCTTTCCGAGTCTCTCCGCAAGCAGGCGAACCTCGACCGCGAGGTCACGGTTGTGGGCAACTACGACCACCTTGAGGTTTGGGATCGCGCCGCGGCCGATGAGGACGATGACGATGAGGCCCTGCTGGACCTCTTCTTCTCGTAAGGGCAAGGCACGGGTAACGGATGGAGCGTGGGATCTTGACACAAGAATATCGGCATGAACCTGTCATGCTCGGCGAAGTGCTTGAGTCGCTGCGGCTAAAGAGCGGCTCCGTTGTCTGCGATTGCACCCTTGGCGGTGCCGGCCATTCGGTAAAGATGGCCGCGCAGGTGGGGGAGACGGGCCTTTTGCTCGGCGTCGATCAGGACGACATGGCCCTCGAGGCCGCTGGCGCCCGTCTGGACCGCGAGGTTCCCGGCGTTCCGCACCGGCTGCTGAAGGGCAACTTCGGCGACTTGGACGAGCTGCTTTGCTCGGCCGAGGTGCCCGGGGTCGATGGCTTCCTGTTCGATTTGGGCGTTTCGTCGCCGCAACTCGATATCCCTGGCAGGGGCTTTTCGTATAACGAGGACGCCCCATTGGACATGCGGATGGATCCGGGTAATAACACCTTAAACGCAGCTGAGGTCATCAACACCTATAACGAACACGACCTCGCCCGGATTCTACGCGTCTACGGCGAAGAGAAGTTCGCCTCGCAGATCGCGCGCGAGATCGTGCGCCGCCGCGAGCAAGAACCGATCGAAACCACCGGCCAATTTGTCGAGATCATCAAGGCGGGTATCCCGGCTGCCGCTCGTCGGCATGGTGGACACCCGGCCAAGAAAAGTTTCCAGGCCATTCGCATCGAGGTCAATCACGAGCTCGATGTGCTCGAACGAGGGCTTGATGCCGCCACCAGGTGGCTCAACCCGGGCGGACGTATCTGCGTCATCTCGTATCACTCGCTCGAGGACCGTATCGTAAAGAACCACTTTAAGGAGATGAGCCAGGGGTGCACGTGTCCGCCGGAGATTCCGGTGTGCGTGTGCGGCAACGTGCCGATACTCAAGGTCATCACCCGCAAACCCCTGGTTGCCCAGCCTGATGAGGTTGAGCGCAACCCTCGGGCGAGATCAGCCAAAATCCGCGTGGCGCAGCGTCTGTAGGCGCGACCGCGCGATATTGGACCTCCCGCTCGCACCATAAACGAAGCTTAAACACACTACCAACGTACTCGGGATGGGAGGCGGCATATCATGGGCTACAACACTTCAAGCGCAGCACTCGCCTATGATATGAACGCCATGCCCGCCTATCGTGAGACGCCGCAGGCCCCCGTTGCTCCCCGTGAGCAGCGCACGCCGCGCTTTGATGTCTACACGGGCGCGGGCCGTCAGGCAAACCAGGCGGTAAGCCCGGTTTTCATGAGCGTTCTTAAAACGTTTTGCATCATTGCGGCTATCTTCATGACGATTGGCGTCGCCCGCGTGGCGCTCGCCGGCGTTACGGCCCAGGTGCTCAACAGCAACGCCGAGCTTACCAGCACGCTCGAAAAGGCGACCGATGAGAGCTCCGACCTGGAGGTCATGCATTCGGTCTATGGCGCCGACACGCGCATTCGCGACCTTGCGGGCGCTTATGGCATGGTGGAGCCCAGCGAGAGCGTTACACTTGACTTTTCGCAGGATGCGGTCGCGGGCGCCAACGCGACCGCGACCGCTCAGTAGCAAGACGGTAGCTGAGTATGACAAATGACTATCGCCGCGGTTCCGATGGGGGCCGCGGTTCTGGACGTCCCTCGTCGCGGGGACGTTCTGGTTATCAAGGAACGGGTCGGCAATCTTACAACGCCGGGCAGTCCCGTGGCAACGACCCGGCGTCGCGACTTCGCGGCTCGGGCGGCCCTCAAGTGCATAACACCAGGTCGCGCAAGAGTTCGTCGACCGAATGGCTCACAGGCGCACCTCTGCCTCGCCGCAAAGCCGTCATGGGCTTCATCGGGCTTGGCTTGGGCTTGGGCGTCTTTCGCCTTGCCGACTATCAAATTGCCGAAGCCGATAAACTGCGGGAGCGTGCCGATGCGCGCCGCCTGCTTGCGCAGACCCTCTATGCCAAACGCGGCACCATCTACGACCGCAACGGCAACGTGTTGGCATCGTCGGTCGAATGTCGCAACATCGCCGTGAATCCGCAGCTTGTCGAGGATGTTGACAAGACGGTGTCAGCGCTGGTCAAGGCAACTGGAATCGATAAACAGACCTGCCGCAAGCTCGTTGAGTCCGATGGAACCTGGGTGTATATCAAGCGCCAGGTGGACGAAGACGATGCTGCGGCGCTGGAGAAGAAGAACCTGCCCGGCGTGCTTTTTGAGCAGGCCATGAAGCGCGTATATCCATACGGCAACCTGGCATCGCAGGTGCTGGGTGTAGTGAATGTGGACAACGACGGCTTGACGGGTCTCGAAAAGCAATACAACAAGCTTCTGACCGGCACGAACGGTTCTCTCGTACGCGAGCGCGCGAGGGACGGCAGCTATATCGCGGGCGGTGCCTATAAAAAGGTGGCCGCGGTCGACGGCGTTGATATCGTGACGACGCTCGACGTCAATATCCAGCGTGCGGCCGAGGATGCCCTGGCAGAGGCTGTCGAGAAGACAAAGGCCAAGAACGGCTCGGCGCTGGTCACCGATCCTACGACAGGCGAGATCTTGGCAGCCTGCTCGTATCCGACTTACGACCAGACCGATCTGGAAAACGCCAAGACCGAGGATATGAACCTGCGCCTGGTCACCGATGCCTACGAGCCCGGCTCAGTCTTTAAGACGCTCGTGGCGGGCGCCGGCTTCGACTTGGGCGTCGTGCGATCGAGTACGTCGTTTGAGGTGCCGGCGAGCATCAAGGTTGGCGACGATACCGTCACCGATGCCGACAAGCGCGACTACGCCATGACCATGGATGTGCGCGAGATGATGCGCCGTTCGTCCAACGTGGGCTTTGTCCTGGTGGGGCGCAAGATCGGTGCCGACGACTTTGCCGCCTATGTGGACAAGTGGGGCATCGGTCATAGCTCCGGTGTAGATTTTCCGGGCGAGAGCCTGGGTATCGTCAAGGAGCGTGACCAGTATGACGGCGCCACGCTGGGCTCGATGAGCTTTGGACAGGCACTGTCCGTCTCGCCGATTGAGATCGCACGTGCCGTGGGCGGCATCGCCAACGGCGGTGTGATGATGACCCCGCACTTCTATAAGTCCAGCAAAGGCGACGAGAAGGACTGGGGCGAAGGCGAGCGCGCGATTTCTGAGGATGCCGCATCCCAGGTGACATCGTGCATGCAGACGGTCGTGTCCGAGGGAACGGGCGTTGGCGGCGCGGTTGACGGCTATGACGTGGCGGGTAAGACCGGTACGGCCGAACGAGCCGACGAGAACGGCGGTTACCTCAAGGAGAACTACATGTCGTCCTTTATGGGCTTTGCACCGGCACAATCGCCCAAGGTGCTGTGCTATATCACGCTCGACGGAACGCCGAGCGGCTCAGATGCCGCTGCGGTGCCGTTCCAGTCCATTATGGCCAGCGCGCTCGACGTGCTGGGTATCCCGCACACGAAGTAGGGGGTTACAATCTTTGGGGCGTGGTTTGTTGTCCCATATGAGGGTGTTCACATGCCCTGCACCACGCATGTGCGGCACTGGGATACAATACGCCGATAGCATTATTAGGTTTACAGGGGAGCTGCAATGATAGAGATCGCCGTCAACAACCTCGCGGCCTCAACGGGGGCCCGAACCGTGACGGAAGAAGTCGATCGGGTATGCCGCGGGTGCGTTATCGACTCGCGCCAGGTCGAGGAGGGGACGATCTTTGTCGCCTTCCCCGGCGAAAAGGTCGACGGCAATGATTTTGCCTCCCGTGCCATCGAGTCGGGTGCCGGTGCCGTCGTGATGACGCGCGAGCCCGATGCCGAGCTGGTTTCGCTGGCGCAGGACAAGGGATGCGCCATCTTGCTGACCGACGACCCCGAGGAGTTCTTGCTGCGCCTGGCGCATGTATATCGCTTGGAGCTTGGCTGCCTGGTCGTCGG
This sequence comes from uncultured Collinsella sp., assembly GCA_902489295.1. GTDB lineage: Bacteria > Actinomycetota > Coriobacteriia > Coriobacteriales > Coriobacteriaceae > Collinsella. Next base: position 1,699 of record CABTZM010000132.1, on the reverse strand, counting down.
CATTACCGGTTCGATTGGCAAGACGACGACCAAGGACGTGCTCGCCGCCGTGCTCGCCAAGCGTTATCGCGTCTGGGCCACGAAGGGCAATTTCAACAACCTGATCGGCATGCCGCTCACGGTGCTTTCCGCTCCGGCCGATACCGAGGTTCTGGTGCTCGAGATGGGCATGAACCATTTTCATGAGATTGAGCGCCTGTCCCAGTCTGCCAACCCCAATCTTGCCATCGTGAGCAAGATCGGAACCTCCCACATCGGTATCCTGGGCAGCCGCGAGAACATCGCCCGCGCCAAGTCCGAGATTGTCCAGGGCATGTGCGCCGCCGGCGATTTCTCGCCGTTGCTGGTTTTGGGCGGCGAGGACGACTTTACGCCGTTCATTCGCGATACGTTCGCCCAGCCTGCGGGTATTGACGTGATGCTGGCCGGTGTCTCGGACGACGACGAGGTCCGCGCACGCGACATTCGCGTCGACGACGAGGGCCATCCGGTCTTTACGCTCGACTTTGGTCAGGGCGACACGGTCGATACCATGCTGGCCATTCCCGGCGTGCAGTCCGTGCCCAATGCCGTCAAGGCCGCCGCGGTCGCCTATCGTCTGGGCGTGACGCCCGAGCAGATCGATGCTGCCTTTAGGGGTCTTACGATCACCGGCCACCGCCAGGAGATCAAGCGCGCCAAGAGCGGAGCGCGCATCATCGACGACTCCTATAACGCCAGTGCCGAGTCTATGGCTGCCGGCCTCGATTTGCTGTGCTCGCTTTCATGTGACGGTTCGCGCATGGCGATCCTGGGCGAGATGGGCGAGATGGGCGACGAGGCTCCCCGCATGCATGAGCTCGTGGGCGCCTATGCCGCCGCCAAGAAGCTCGACATGCTCGCGTGCGTCGGCGGCGAGCTGGCTCAGCTCATGGCCGATGCCGCACGTATGATGGGTATGGATGAGGACCGCATCCAGGTGTTCTCCGATTATCAGCAGGTGCTCGACCGCATGGGCGGCGCGCTTGAAAATCATGATGTTGTACTGGTCAAGGGTTCCCGTTTTGTTGAGCTCGACCGCTTTGTGGAAGGTGTGTGCTAGCCCATGTTCGGCAATCCCTCGTATCCTACGTATCAGGCCTTTTTGGGACTTGGCATCGCTGCCGCCATTGCGTTGCTGCTTATGCCGTGGTGGATCAAGCTGCTGAAGGTCGAGGGTATCGGCCAGCAGGTTCGAGCCGACGGCCCCAAGCGTCATTTGATTAAACAGGGTACGCCGACCATGGGCGGCGTCATCATCCTTGTCGCGATCTCGCTGACCTGCCTGCTGATGGGCAAGCTCACCACCGAGCTCGTGCTCGTGCTGCTTGCAACGCTGGCCACCGGCGTTCTGGGTCTCATCGACGATCTGACCTCCGTCACGCATGGTCGCTCGCTCGGCCTGACGCCTCACGCCAAGATGATCGGCCTAACCATTATCTGTGTCACCTTTACGGTACTTGCCGTTAACTGGTGCGGCGTCGCCCCCGAGATTCGTTTTCCCGGCGGCCTGACGATTGACCTCGGTGTTCTTTCGACCACCATCTGCGGCCTTTCGTTTCCGTGGCTCTACATTGTATTTTGCTGGCTGATGATCGCTGGTCTTTCCAATGCCGTGAACCTGACCGATGGTCTGGACGGCCTTGCCGGCGGCACTTCCATGATCGCCATGCTCGCCATG
>CABTZM010000131.1 GCA_902489295.1 uncultured Collinsella sp. | reverse complement strand
CGGCCCGCCTCCTGGACTCCAGGTCGTGCTTCGACCTGAGATCTATACTCATGGAAAACCTCCCATTTCCCGATGTCCAAGAAATGGGAGGCAGTTCACAGGCACCTTTGTGGTGGTTTCCCCTTGTGGTGGTTCCAAGTGTATAGCCTTTGCAGCCTGCGGTCGTTAGACAAACAGCACGTGCGCGAGCAGTGCGCACACGCACGCCGCGACAAACACCAGCGCCACGACCGAAATCACGCGATCGGCCATGTCCATGTTGGCCCGATTCGTGAAGAACCGATCTTCGGCGGCGTCGATACCCGCCTCGCGGACGTCAAGCGTCCTTGCATCCATGTTTACCTCCCCGGCCTCATGCTTATCCATCAAAAACCAACTCCGTGTAGCCGCCGACGTCTACGGCCGCTCGTTGGGAGCCAGGCGTTGCATCTTGTTCACGGCCTTGAACTTGGTGAACAGCGGCACGTACTCAAAGCTCACGTTGGAGTTCTCCAGGCCGTACCAGCGTGCAGGCGTGCCGGCGGCGCGACGAATGATGTACTTGAGCGTGATGGCCGTACGCTCGCTCGGCTCCACATCGCTTTCGGGCGCCAGAAGCTTACGGATCAGGACGAACTTGAACGTACCGATGTTGCCCGGATCCTTGTAGACCGAGTAGTCATGCGTCTGCGCCGGCAGCTCGCCGGTGGCAGCCAGGTCCTGAACGACCTGACGCAGGTAGGCATTGACGCGCTGGTTAATCTTGTAGCCCAGGTACAGATGCACGCGGAACACGTAGTCGGTGCCGAACGTCTCGACCGAATAGGCAAAGGTATGCGGCTCGTCCATGGTCTCGACGTTCACGAACCACCAGGCGCGAGCACGCTTGGGATGCTTGTCCAAGATCGAGTAGACGATATCACGGTCGATGTAATCGGTATGGGTGTCCTTGGTCAGGTACACGATGTTGTCGCTCAGGCGCTCGTAGCGATCGTCATCGCGCAGGCGCTTGAGCTGCGGCAGGTAGCTGCGTAGCGGCAGCAGCGTAAACTGGCGCTGCTCAACCGCCGTGCCGTTGTACCAGCACACCATGATGCCCATGATGAGCGCGGCCATGAGGATGGTGAAGTAGCCGCCGTGGAAGAACTTGGTGAGCGAGCTCACAAAGAAGAAGCCTTCGAGCAAAAGGAAGAAGGCCGCGAAGATCCACGGAGCAACCTTGAGCTTGCGCTCCTCGTGCAGGTAGAAGAAGAGCAGCAGCGTGGTGCACATCATAGTCAGCGTAATGGCAAGGCCGTAGGCGGCTTCCATATGCGCCGAGTTCTGGAACAGCAGCACCACGATGACGCAGCCGACAAGCATGACGTTGTTGACCATGGGGATGTAGAGCTGGCCCTTGGTCTCGGCAGGGTAGAAGACCTGCATGTGCGGCATGAGGTCCAGACGGCTGGCCTCGGACACCAGCGAGAATGCGCCGGTGATGAGCGCCTGCGAGGCAATGATGGCCGCGACGGTGGAAAGGCCTACGGCAAACGGGCGCAGGCCCGGGGCGAGCATCTGGTAGAACGGGTTGAGATCGGCAATGCCCATGAGCTCGGGGTTGGCAGCGTTGTTCATAAGCCAAGCGCCCTGGCCCATATAGGACAGCAGCAGACAGCACTTAACGAACGGCCAGGTAGCGTAGATGTTGCCGCGGCCGACGTGGCCCATGTCGGAGTAGAGCGCCTCGGCACCGGTGGTGGCGAGGAAGCAGCTGCCCAGGATCATGATGCCCGCGTGGTTGTTGGGGCTCAGCAAAAAGGCGATGCCGCGCACCGGGTTGAGGCACAGCAGCACGGCGGGGTGCTGGAAGACAAAGAACAGACCCGTGCCGCCCAGGAACAGGAACCACAGCGTCATGATGGGGCCAAAGGCGTGACCGATTTTGGCCGTACCGATGCGCTGTACCAAGAAGAGCACGATGATGATGGCGAGTGTAATGGCGACGACGCGGCCCTGGTCATCGCCCAGCACGGCATGGACCGCCGGGATGGTGCGCAGGCCCTCGATGGCCGTGGTAACGGTAACGGCCGGCGTCAGGATGCCGTCGGCGAGGAGCGCCGCGCCACCCAGCATGGCAGGGATGATGAGCCATTTGCCGCAGCGCTTGACCAGGCTGTACAGGGCAAAGATGCCGCCCTCGCCGTGGTTATCGGCACGCAGCGAGATCAGCACGTACTTGATGGTGGTCAGCAGCGTGACCGTCCACACGACAAGGGAGAGCGCGCCGAGCACGAACTCCTCCGTAACGCTTCCGATGCCGCCGTTGCCGGCAACGAGCGCCTTGGTTACATACATAGGGCTGGTGCCGATATCGCCATACACCACGCCCAGCGTGACGAGCATCGCCGAGATGCTCACAGGAATCGCAGCGTGCGAGGCTGCCTCCTTGGCCTTTTGTTCCATAAGCCGGTTTCCTCCCAACTTTAATGTTCGAAGGGATTATAGGCAATCGGCCCATGTTTTAATGCACTGTTTTCCCAGCTAGATAAACATTTATACGGCCTTTAGGCCACCGCAGCGATATGGAATGTGACAAAGGGGCTGTCCCTTTGTCACATTCGTCATTTTCCGAGCCAATTTTTGAACCACCACTCCATGGAGCGGCTCATCTCGGCCATAAAGGGACTCGTGTGCTTGCGGGTATAGATGTCCACGACGCGCTCCCCCACCTCGCGGGCATGCGGACGGAACATCGCGTCCATCTCGGCCACCTGCGCGTCCATAGTCGCGTCGTCCGCACGGCGGTAGCGTTCCTCGTGCACCAGGTTCACCACGGGGTGCGCGATTGCCGGGCGCTCTTTGCGAGGCGTGCCGATGATAAGCATCGACAGCGGCATGGTATAGGGCGGCAAGTCCAGCAACGCGGCAACTTCCTCGGCATTCTCGACGATATCACCGATATAGCAGCTCCCCAGCCCCAGGGCCTCGGCGGCAACCACGGCGTTTTGCGCGGCGATCACGGCGTCCTGGGCCGCGATGGCAAAGTCGCCCAAACCCGGCGCGCGGCGGGGCGCCTTGCCCGTACGCTCGACAAACTCGGGCTCAAAGCAGCCCACGTGCTCAAACAGATCGATCCACTTGGCATAATCGACCACAAATATTAGTGCCCAGGGCGCCTTGGCGATCATGGGCTGGTGGTCGCACAGGTCGGCCAGACGATCGAGCGTGGCCTGCTCGCGGATGCTCACGATGGAATACATCATCATGGCGCCCGCCGACGGTGCGCGACTCGCCGCATGCAAGATCGCCGCCCGCTGCTCGTCGGTCACCGCTACGGGACGGTCGTCGTCACCACGCGCGAAGGCACGCGTAGACGAGCGATGCTCCAAGATGTCCAGCACCGCATTGCCCGTGGTCTCGACCGGATAGCCGCACGTATCCACAGCCTTGGTGCAAACCTGCTCGTTCATCGCCTCATCCTCGCTAATTCTTTAAGAAGCCTTTACGTTTCCGTGTAATTCCCGTCCATTATCGCGCAGGTCGCCACCACATTGCGCCACACCGCCACACGTGCGCGTTAATATGGCTGGTTGTTGTGCGCAGACACCAATTGCAGCGCATATCTTGGTAACAATCGGGTAAACCCCCGCTTTCGTAGGTTTTAGTTTGTGAGGAGTCTCAGCATGTTCGCTGCCGCCATCTCGCTCGTCGGTCTTGCGGCGACCGTCTACCTTGTCTTGCGCGAGGCCAAGGCCATTCGCGCTCAGTCGGGCACCGTTGCCAAAAGCGCTCTTGGGTGGAGCGTCGCCTTCGGCCTGTTCCAGCTCTTTTTGACCATTTGGGGTGCCATTGGCCTCGTCGCCCAAAACGAGCCGCTCGCCTTTGTGATGCTCATCCTGACCAACGCCATCCTCACCGGATGCGCTTGGGCCAGCATCGCCCGCGACCGCATCGCCCCGCGCGTCTTTGCGTTCGCCGAGCCCGACGCCCCCGCCCCCACCGGCAAGCTCGCCCGCCTGCGCGGCGCCTTTGTGGGCAAACCGCTCGTCGCCGCCGTCCTGTGCCTGCTGCTCGCCGGCGTCTTTGCGCTGCTGGGCATGGAGGTCTCGTCCAACCACGACTTTACCTGGGTCTACCCCCTGTGCATCCTGCTCGAGTGGGCCATCATCGCCACACTCATGACTGGCTTGTTCTTCCTATTCCAGCGCCACGGCGCAGCTCCCGCGGTCCTGGCCTTTGCCCTCTTTGTCCTGGGCATTGCCGAGTTCTTTGTCATCACGTTTAAATCCATGCCCATCCAGCCGGGCGACCTTTCGGCCATCTCCACCGCCGCCGCAGTCGCCGGCACCGGCTACACCTTCTCGATCTCGCTGTTCTGCGTGCTATCCATGGGCTTTACCGCCATCGCCATGCTGCTGTGCGAGTACGCCGGCCTGGTCGCGCCGCACCGTCAGAAGGGCGCCGCCAACGCCAAGCGCATGTTGCTCACCAACCTGCTCGTGGCGGTGCTGTGCCTGGGCGGCGTGACCGCGCATGTCACGCTCATCGACTACTACAACACCCTCGGCATCACCGTCTACACCTGGCGTCCGCTCGAGAGCTACTGGCGCGAGGGCTATCTGCCTGCCTTTATTAGCGCGGCACAGTCCATCAAGCCGCCCAAACCCGCCGACTATTCTGTCGATGACGCCAAGGCCACGCTCAAAAAGTACGCCAAGGCCTACGACAAATCCGACGCGGCCAAGAGCGACGAGCGCGCCGCCGCAAAGGAGCAGTTCGACAGCGAGAAGCCCACGGTCATCGCTATCATGAACGAGACGTTCTCGGATTTGTCGATCTACCAGAACATGCGCGCCGGCTACGAAGGTCCGCAGTACTTTAAGAACCTGTCCAACTGCCTCAGCCGCGGAAAGCTCTACGTGAGCGCCTACGGCGGCGGCACGGCCAATACCGAGTTTGAGTTTATGACCGGCAACTCCATGGCCAACCTGGGCTCGGGCGTGTACCCCTACACCATCTACAACATGGAAACGACCGGGAATCTGGCAGAGCAGTTCAAATCGCTCGGCTATTCCACCACGGCCATGCACCCCAACCACGCGACCAACTGGAACCGCGAGAACGTCTACAAGGACTTTGGCTTTGACCAGTTCCTGTCCATCAACGATTTCCAAGGCGCCGATACCCTGCGCGGCATGGTGACCGACCAGGCAACCTACGACAAGATTCTTGAGCTGCTCGACCAGAACGCCGATCCGCAGTTTATCTTCGATGTGACCATGCAGAACCACTCGGGCTACGACACGGGTCTGCTGCCGGTCGACAAGCAAATGCACCTGAACATCGACACGACCGACCTGGACGCTAAGACCGTCGAGGACGGCACGCTCTCCGATGTTGACGAGTATGTCTCGTGCATCGAGCAGTCCGACCAAGCGCTGCGTTACTTCCTCAACGCCTTGAGCAAGCTCGACCGTAAGGTGGTCGTGGTATTCTGGGGCGACCACCAGCCGTTCTTCCCGTCCAAGTTCAACGATAAGTGGTTTACCGGCGAGGACGACGCCACGCATCAGGAGCGTCTGTGGCAGACCGACTACATCATCTGGGCCAACTACGACGTTGCCGGCTGCGACCAGACGAGCGAGGTCGACGACCTGTCCACCAACTACCTGTCCACGCAGCTTATGCAGCTGATCGGCGCCCCGCTGACCGACTACCAGAAGGCGCACATGACGCTGCGCGAGTCGCTGCCCGCCATCAACTCGGTGGGCTACGAGGACGCCAGCCTGCGCTGGGCGCTCTCTTCCAACGTCACCGGTGACGACGCCGTTGCCGCTGCCGCCACCAAGGCGCGCGAGGATTACGCCAAGATGCAGTACTACGAGATGTTCCGCGACGGCAAGAACGTCTATACGGAGCACTTCCAGACCGAGGCCAACGAGACCGACCCCAACCTGGCGCCGGGCACAACCAAGATTAAATAACGGCTAGCTGCGAGTTCATAACTGAAACGTCTGTCCGGGCGGAGGCATATAAGGTTCCCTGCTCGGACAGTCCTGCGCAAGACGAAGGCCACATTAAGTGG
>CABTZM010000130.1 GCA_902489295.1 uncultured Collinsella sp. | reverse complement strand
GCAGATGGATGCCGAGGAGACCGAGGCACGGGCGTGGTTTAAGCAGAACCGCGAAAGCAGTAGCCTCACCGCGGATGACGGGACCGAGCTTGCCGCTTGGCATTTCGCTGCACCGGAGAGCACCCACGATTATGCTGTCTGCCTGCACGGATACACCAACGAGCCCATCGGCATGGCACGATACGTCAAGCGCTTCCACGACCGCGGCATGAACGTGCTCGCGCCCGCAGCCCGCGCCCACGAGCGCTCCGGCGGCGACTACATCGGCATGGGATGGCCCGAGCGGCTCGATGTCGTCGCGTGGATCGAGCGGATTGTCCAGGCCGATCCCGAAGCGCGCATTCTGGTCTTTGGCGAATCGATGGGTGCGGCAACCGCCATGAATGTGGCGGGAGAATCTCTGCCGGCAAACGTGAAGTGCATTATCGAGGACTGCGGCTATACGAGCGTCTGGGACGAGTTTTCCCTGCAGCTCAAGGACGTATTTGGGCTGCCCAGTTTTCCGCTGCTCGATGTGGCCAATCTGGTGTGCAACGTGCGTGCGGGCTACGACTTTCATGAGGCCAGCAGCGTGGAGCAGCTCAAACGCGCAACGGTCCCCATGCTTTTTATCCACGGCGACCAGGATACCTTTGTGCCGTACAGCATGCTCGACCAAAACTACGACGCGTGCGCCAGCAAGGTCAAGCAAAAGCTCACCGTCCACGGCGCTGCCCACGCCAAGAGTGCGCAGGTCGACCCCGAGCTCTACTGGAGCACGGTCAACGGCTTCCTCGACAAGAATTTCTAGGCAAAAAGCGACGTCTGCAGCTTTATCTAACCCCCTATTTTCGGAAGTGCGGGGAAAATCTCAGGGAGCCCAACCAGACCGCAGTTTTATCAACAATTTATCAGGGGTTTTGTTGCCAAAAAACGGTCTGTGGTCGACGGTATTCGATTTTTCCCCGCACTTCCGAAAAGCCGCCTGCGAGCGCTGTGCTCGCAGGCGGTTTTTATTTACGTTACGCTACAAAATCGTTTGATTTGTCCAATAGTTTGACGCTACTTGACCTCGATGAGCTCGTACTCGCTCGTTCCAAGGCCGATCTTCTCGGCGTGCGCGATGCACGCGCGCCAGTCGGTGTCGGGGTGCGTGATGCAGAAGGGGTCGCGTGCCTGCTCGCCCTCCAGATGCTCGTGGTTATGTTCCATCTTAGCGGCGCTGTCGGTGAGCTCGGTGTTGGGCAGCGGCTCAGATGCCAGCACGGCGTCGGCACAGGCCTGGTCGATGGCGACCGGGTCGAAGCTCGCGAACATACCGATATCGTTGACAATGGGCGTGTCGTTTTCGGGGTGGCAATCGCAGTTGGGGCTGATATCCATGGCGAGCGAAATATGGAAGCTCGGACGACCGTCGACGATGGCCTTCGTGTACTCGGCAATCTTGCAGTTGAGTACGTCGGCCGCGGCGTCATAGTCGGGCTTGATGCAGTCCTGGTTGCACGCCGCAATGCAGCGTCCACAGCCCACGCAGCGGTTGTGGTCGATAGCGGCAACGTGAACCGTGCGGGTGCTGCCGTTGGCAAGCTCGCGCTCACGCGTACCGTCAAACGAGATGGCGTTGTGCGCGCAGATCTTCTCGCAGGCATGGCAACCTACGCAGTTGGTGGTATCGACGCTCGGCTTGCCGGCGGCGTGCTGCTCCATCTTGCCGGCGCGACTGCCACCACCCATACCCAGGTTCTTCATAGCGCCGCCAAAACCGGCCTGCTCATGGCCCTTAAAGTGGGTGAGGCTGATCACAATGTCAGCATCCATGAGTGCCTGGCCGATCTTGGCCTCGCGCACGTACTCGCCGCCCTCGACCGGAACAAGCGCCTCGTCGGTTCCCTTGAGGCCGTCGGCGATGATGATCTGACAGCCCGTGGCGTACGGGGTGAAGCCGTTCTGGTAGGCGGTGTCGATGTGCTCGAGCGCGTTTTTACGGCTGCCGACGTAGAGCGTGTTGCAGTCGGTGAGAAAGGGCTTGCCGCCCAGCTCCTTGACGACGTCCGCGACGGCGCGGGCGTAATTGGGACGCAAAAAACTCAGGTTGCCCAGCTCGCCAAAGTGGATCTTGATGGCGACGAACTTGTTCTCAAAGTCGATCTGCTCAATGCCGGCGCGGCGGATGAGGCGCTTGAGCTTGTCGAGCTGGCTCTCGCGAGCATGCGTGCGCAGGTTCGTAAAGTACACCTTGGCGGGTGCGGCGGGTGCAGTTGCGGTCATAGATCTATCCCCTCGGTCTATATGGCGTTACAGACATAAGGGGATGGTACCCATTGGAGTGGGGTCGAAGTCAAGCGCAACACCTAGGTGCTCATTGGGGACGTACTTAAATGACTGAAACTACTCATTGGGGACAGACTTGAATGAGTAGGGACAGACTTAAATGAGTACCGCTAGGGACGCTCTTTCGCCACCCGCCACCCGGCAGTTGGGGACGTTCCCTTTCTGCCGGCAGTTGGGGACAGTCCTTGCCAGCCCGACCGGCGAGCCGACGATCCGACAAAGACTGTCCCCAATGGTTAGTCGTTTAAGAACGTCCCCGATGACTACTCTTGGACTTTGAGAGCTTCGGCCAGGCTCACGCGCTTGATGGAGCGCATGTGCAGCAGCGCCACGATCAGGTAGGTCGCAAAGCCAATGCCCACGCATACCGCCATAGACCAAGCGGGCACGTAGATCTCGATATTGCCGCTATAGGCAAGCAGCATGGAGCGGAAGATGGCCGTGAGCGAGCCGATGATCAATGGCAGGCTCAGCACGAGCGACGCCGCCACGCACAGCGTGATCGAGCGGATGTACAGATGCGAGATCTCGCTATCGCGATAGCCAAAGACTTTCATGTAGCTGATCGAACGGGCGCTATGGTCGATAACGGCCTTGGTCAGCAGGTACATAAACAGCAGGAAGATAAACACCGCGAGCCCGACCATCATGCCGATCGTTTTGCTCATCATGCCGATGAACTGATCACCCACGGCGCGCATGTCGTCGGGCGTGGTGTCGCCGGCAAAGTAACGAGCATCGAGGTCGAGCTTCTCGTCGCTCACATAGCCGTTAAAGTAGGCGGCGTCGTTGTCGAACAGCTCGTTAAAGTCATCAATGCTCATATAGATATTCATGTCCGACTTTGAACCCCAGATGCAGTCCTTACCCGCGTACTCAAGGGAATAATCCCGAGCCTCGTACTTGTCGCGAAGCTCGACCTTCTGGCCCTCGCTCCAGCCAAACTTATCGAGCAGACCGCCGCCAAAGACGACGCGCCCATCGCCGACATCGAGGTTCTTCCAGTAGCGCGAGTTGGGCGAGATGCCGTAGACGGAAATCGTCTCCTCGCCATTACCATCGCCGCGGTCGTATTGCAGCTGGTAAACGGCATATTTCTCGGCCTGCGCGATTGTGCCCGCACCGTTGTCGGTCGTGTTGACCGGGTGAATGTCGTCGTTGTCGGTGTCGATCTTAGAGGCCTTATCGATCAGGTCGATAGCCTCGTCGCGGTTGCAGCCAAGGGCATCGGCAAGGTCATCGAGGCGCGCATAAAGCGCATCCTTCTTGTCCTGAACCCTGGCGAGCGCGTCCTGCACTGCAGTCAGGCTCTCGGCAGACAGAGATGCGGTCGCGGCATCGGCTGCCGTCTGCGCTGCATCGGCCGCGTCGTCAAGCTCGTCATCGGCATCTTGAGCGGCGGAAAGCAGCGCGCCGTCAACCGACTGCAAGCGCTCGAGTGCCGACCACTGCTCGCGCTCCTCGGCGGTGCCCTTGAGCTCGAGCGGAGCCTTGAGCGTGTACTGATGCTTGGCGACCAAGCCCGTCTCCAGGTTGTCCGCATAGTGCGTCATCGTGGGCAGAATCGCCAGGCCAAAGAGCATCAGCAGCGACCCAAACGCGATGCCCACGAAGAGCGTGGCAAAGTTGCCCAGGTTGCGCAGGAAGATACGCAGGCGGAAGCGGGAAACAAAACCCATGCGCTCCGGCAGCTGCAGACCGCGCTTAGTGCCCGACTTGCCGCTCGCCTCGTGGCGAAGAAACTGCAACGGCGTTTTACCCATTTTGCGAAGCAGACCCACCAGCGTGATGAGAATGAGTGCGGCGGCGGGAACCACAGCGCACTTCACAAAGATCTCCCAGCTCCAGTACACCTGGAAGGGCGGCAGGCTGTACGAGCCGTAATAGAGGCTGCGCATGGGCTCGGTAAAGAACGCAACGCCGAGCGCGGTGCCCAAAAGTGCCGCGAGCACACCCACGGCAGCGGGAAGCGCGAGGTAGTGCAGTACGATCTCGCGACGGCGATAGCCGCTGGCGAGCAGCGTGCCGATGATGGCGCTCTCCTCATCGATGGTAGCGTCGGTAAGGACCACAAAGACGAACGCCATGATCACGATGATGATGTTGAGCAGCGTCGTCCACATCATGGAGTCGCCGTCCACGTCATCGCGCGCATAGCCAATGCCCTGGTTGGAATCGGCATCGATAAGATCGTCAACGCGTGCATCGGTGTCTGCCAGTGCCTCGGCCATATCCTGCTCGGCATCGATGCGGTCCGCGGTGGAGAGGTAGCGGTCGTTAAAGCTAAAGGAGTACGTGTAGGCGGGCGCGCCGCCGGCATCCTCGAGCGCGGCAAAACCGGCGTCGGTGACCTCGGCGACGCCATACGTGATGGTGTTCACCGTAAAGTCAGAATTGTTGAGAAACAACGCCTGGCTATCGGGTTGCGTCATGATGCCGCAGATGGTGTAGGTGCGCCCCTCAAGCTCGACCTTATCGCCGATGGCAAGGTCGTTGTGGGTGGCAAAGACGCGGTCGATGGCCACCTCGTCGTCCGCCTTAGGCTGCTTGCCTTCGCAATAGGACGCAATGTCGACCTTGGTGCGATGCGCATAGGTGCGCAGGGTGCGCTTGGTGCCGTCGTCGCCAGACGCCTTTTTGATGATGGCGTCGATAGAGAAGTTCTTGTAGAGCGTAACACCGCCGACGTTCTCCGCCGCGTCTTCGGCAGCCTTGAGCTGGTCTTCGGTGGCCTCGAAGGAGGTGGTCACGCGGCCGTCCTCGATCGTGTACGCATCGCGCATGTCGTCGATAAGGCAGCCGATGGAATGCGCCGCGAGCAAAAAGCCCGAGGTAAGGGCGATGCTTCCGCACATAAGCAAAAAGATGCCCAGGTACTTGCCGATATTGCGGCGCAGCTCGCGCGGAAGTCGTTTTGCGAGAGGTGTCATGGCGTCGCCTACCAATCGAGCTCAGCGGCAGCGACGGGCGACTCGTTGAGCTTGTCCTCGACAATGTGGCCGTCGCGCAGGCGCAGCACGCGATTTGCCATGCGCGCGATGGCGGTGTTGTGGGTGACGATGATGATGGTGCAGCCGTACTCGTGATTGACATCCTCCATGAGCTGCAGGATTTCCTTGGACGTCTTATAGTCGAGGGCACCCGTGGGCTCGTCGCACAGCAGCAGACCCGGGTTTTTGACGAGCGCACGGCCGATGGCGCAGCGCTGCTGCTGGCCGCCCGAGACCTGGCGCGGGAACTTGTTGCGGTGCTCGTACAAGCCCAGCGAGCGCAGCAGGTCGTCGACATCGAGCGGATTTTTTGACAGGTGCGCCGTGACCTCGATGTTCTCCTTGATGGTGAGATCGGGCACCAGGTTGTAGAACTGGAAGACAAAGCCAAGCTCGCGGCGTCGGTACTCGCCCAAATCGGCGGGCTTGAGCACCGTGAGGTCGCAGCCGTCCACCATGATGGAACCGCCGTCGGCATCCTCCAGGCCGCCGATGAGATTGAGAAACGTCGATTTGCCCGAGCCCGAGGGTCCCAGCATGACGCAGATTTCGCCGCGATTGATGGACGCATCGATGCCGTCGAGCACCGTCAGGCGCGCATCTCCATCGCCGTAGTGCTTTTTGAGGTCCTTAACCTGGACGTAGGCTTTCTGCGTTGCCATGGTAGCCCCCATTGTTAGCCTGCTGCCACTTTTATAGGATTATAGTAAACCTAGGTGAACTATTCTTGGGCGAGAGTGGGGACTTGTTTCAAGACTAGTCGTTGGGGACGTTCTTAAACGACTAG
>CABTZM010000129.1 GCA_902489295.1 uncultured Collinsella sp. | reverse complement strand
AAGCAGAAGACGGCATACGACGCCGCCGAAGCCAAACTCAAGGGTGTCGACGTCAAGACGCCCCAGACCAAGCTCGACGCCGCCAAGGGCGAGGCCGCTACTGCCCAGGCAGCTCTCGATAAGGCAAACGCCACGCTTGCTGACAGCAAGACGAAGGCAGCCGAGGCCGCTGCTCACAAGGCGAAGGCTCGCAGCGCCCGCGACGCCGCCAAGGTAAAGTCCGATCAGGCCAACGAGGCGTATGACAACGCTACCGCTTCGGTCAAGGACCTTGCCGCCAAGTGCGATGCCGCCAAGACGGATCTTGCGAACAAGCAGGGCACGCTTAACGATGCCAAGAAGGCCGACGACGCTGCCCAGGCTAGCGTTGACAAGGCTCAGGCCGCAGATGTGCACGCCGCGACCGCTCTTTCGGGCGCCAAGCAGGCAGTTGCCGCCAAGACGCAGACCCTGTCCGACGCACAGGCGAAGGCCAAGGCCGCCGAGGACGAGCTTGCCACCGCAAACAAGGCCTTCGAGCGCTTCGCCGGTGCCCAGAAGGCGGTCGACGACGCCAAGGTCGCCTATGACGCCGCCGTCGCCGGTGTCGCCGATGCCCAGAAGCAGCTCGAGGCCGCCAACGAAGCCGTCGTCGATGCGAACTTCGAGATCGTCAAGGCCAAGGCCGAGCTTGCCAGCGATGAGGCACTCAAGGCCGATCTTGAGGCTGTCGACCACAAGGCCTCTCTTGCCGCGGGCACGACGGGTAACGAGAAGCTGGTCAAGCTGAACGCTGCCTACGCTCGCTATAAGGCCGCCGTCGATGCCGCTGCTGGTCTCAAGGCTGCTCTGAGCGATGCCGATGCCAAACTGTCCGATGCCAACGACGCCTATGCCGCCGCGCTTGCCGAGCTTAACGATGCTAAGGATGCCCTGGCTGCCGCACAGGCCGAGTACGACAAGTATCATCCCAAGGCTGAGCCGCAGGCCAAGCCTCAGGTTGCGCAGGCTGCCGCAAAGGCTCCTGTCGCCAAGAAGAAGACTGCGGATGGCGCACTTGCCCAGACGGGTGACAACTCCGCGCTTGCGGGCGAGGTCTTCGTCATTGGCGGCATTACGCTCGTTGCCGCGGGCGTGACGCTGAACGATCGTCGTCGTAAGCACATGTAGTGATTCGGGCGTCGGCTCTGCAACGAACTTCAATTCATAGCGGGACCGTCTCGATAGCCAAACGATAAGGCCGGCGCGCTGTCATACGCAGCGCGCTGGCTTTTCTTTGTTTCGATATTAAAAAGCCCGGTCGGTAGCCGCTAAGCTGACGACCGGGCAAATCGTAGGCAATATGGTTGCTGCCGAGCAGCTGCTCAGCTTAACCCAGCAGGCTCAAACCAACAGAGACAAACGCCAGGATAACGCCGATGATGGACTCGCCGCCGAGCAGGCCGCTGGCGACGACCAGACCCTGCTCCTGGAAGGCGGCGTCCTTTGCAGCCTTCTCCTCGTCCGAAAGACCGGCCGTGGCATCGTGGTGGGCGGACCACTTGTCGTAGGCGAGCTTAACGCAGGAGCCCAGGAAGGCCGTGAGCGACATGTAGAACGGCAGGTACACGCCCAGGCCGATCATCATTGCCGGAATGCCGAGCCAGTACATGACGATGCCGGCGATAAAGCCGCCGACGAACCACGGCACGCTCGGGATGCCCGAGACCATGGTGGCGACCACGCTGGCCTGCGCGGCAACAAAGCTCTTGTCGGGGCCAAAGGCGTCCGGGCCATAGGCGGTGACGAGCGCGACCATGACGGCGGCGGCGACCAGGGCGCCCACGATGCCGCCGATGGCCTGGCCGATCCACTGCGCGCGCGGGTTGGTGCCCAGCACGGCGCCGGCCTTAAAGTCGTTCATGACGTCGCCCGCAAGGCCGCACGCCACAGCCACGATGCCGGCGATAAAGAACAGCTTGACCTGGGCGATCTGGGCAAAGGCGGCCACGATGAGCATGACGATGAGGCCAAAGATCTCCATGGGGTCGATGCCGGTCTGGCCGCAGCTCTGTGCGCTCATGATGGTGGTGACAAAGGTGAACAGCGTGACGATGACGGCCGGAACGGGGCCAAGGTCGAGCACGATGGCGATGATCACGGCGATGGCGGCAGCGCCCAGGCCGATGATGCCAGCGTCGAGCTTAAGGGAGCCCGAGATGAGCGACTGCTCGTCGGTATCGGTGGAGCTATCGGCGGCAAGACCGCGGACGATACCGGCGACCTGAGGCAGGATGTCCTTAAGGACGACGGCGACGCCAAAGCCCATCATGAGGCCCATGCCCAGGGACTTGACGATGCCCTGTGCAGTCACAACGTCGAACAGACCGGCAGCGGTGCCACCCACGATGATGCCAAAGTTGCCCAGCAGCGCGCCGGCAAACCAGAAGGCGACGGGGGCGAAGCCCACGAGGAAGCCGACGGAGAGCAGCATGGGCGAGTTGTAGATGCCAAAGGTCACGCCGGGGATGTTGAGCGTGCACAGCATGCTGGGCACCACGCCCAGGGCGTCGCGCAGCACGCTATAGATGCCGGCGATGGCCATGGAACCAAAGAGCTGCTTGCCGGTCTTGCCGCCGGCCTCGGTTGCGCGCAGGGTCTGAGCTGCGGCGTTGCCGGTGGGGAACTCAAGCGCGGCGTCCACGATAAAGTGACGGTGGATGAGCGCGGTGGCCAGCAGGCCCAGGATGGTGCCGGCGAGTGCCACGATAAACATGTCGAGCCAGCTGATCTGGTCGGCATAGCCCAGCATCCAGGCGCCCGGGATGGTAAACGCCAGGCCGCCGGCGACCATAGCGCCCGCGGACATGATGGTGTGGGTGACGTTGGCCTCGTTGAGGCTGGCATTGCCCATGAGCTTAAGGAAGAACAGCGAAATGACGGCAGCGAAGACGATCGGCCAGGGGAGTGCGCCCATCTTGAGGGCGGTGTAGGCCGAGCTTGCCGTGATGATCACGCAGCCAAGGACGCCGATGACGACGCCGCGCAGCGTGAGTTGCCCGCGCATCGAAGCGCGGTTCGAGGGATTGCTCATATAAAACTCCTTTGCGTATATCCGCTTCCCCCGGGAGCGCCGCTACGGATACGGCGCGGGAAGTCGGGTTACCAAGGGCCGCCGCGTGAGCTCGCAAACGACCGCGCACCAGTATAGCGGCAAGGTAGTCATTTTGGGATGACTGGTTTAGGTAGGCGATATACTGCTGGGCAGACGAAAGGAGCGCCGACGATGCTTAATGGGTGCGCATGTATATTGACGGTCGACGTGGGCAACACGTTCATTCGCTTTGGCCTGTTTGCAGAGGATTCGGCCGCGGCGCAGGAGTGCCCGCTTGCGACGTGCGAGATCACCACGCCGTCGAGCATCACAGCAGACGAGGCGCGCATGCGTCTCGTGCAGGTCATGGCCGCACTGGCGGCCGATGCGGGCATGCCGGGTGCGCTTGTGCCCGCAGCCGCAGTGCTGAGTTGCGTGGTGCCGGCGCTCGAGCGCCCGTGGAAGACGGCGCTTTCCCGCACTTGTACGGGGCGCGTGCTCACCGTGGGGCCGGGCTTCAAGACCGGCATGCCCGTGCACTACGACGATCCGGCCGAGATCGGCCCCGACCGCATCGCCGATGCCGTGGCGGCACGCGCCGTCTACGGCTCTCCCTGTATCGTGATCGACTTGGGTACCACGACCAATATCGAGGTCATCGACGCGCGCGGTACCTTTGTGGGCGGCGTCATCGCGCCGGGTCTGGCGCTTGGCGCCCGCTCGCTTTCGGCTGCTGCGGCGCGCCTGCCGCAGGTTGAGCCTTCGGCGCCAACGCACGTCATCGGCCGCAACACGCGCGAGGCCATGCGCTCGGGCGTGGTCTTGGGCGAGGTGGCCCGCATCGACGGCATGCTCGACATGGTGCTCGCCGAGATGCGCGCGACCAAGGCCGCGGGGGAGGGCGACGTGCCCATCGTAATTACCGGCGACGATGCCGAGGCACTCGCGGCGTTGGTCGGCCACAGCCTGACGGTAGATGACGCACTGACGCTGCGGGGTCTCGCCGAGCTCTACCGCATCAACCAAAAGCCCCGCCGCGTGTAAAAGTGAGGGCGCCGGTGGGACAAACGCCCCCACCTTTCACCTGCTACAATGGGTCAAACTATTGCGATTACGGAGGTGTCTGCCATGTCGGACGATCTTCATCAAACTTCGTCAGGCAAGCGCCTGGACGTCATTAGCTGGGACGAGTTCTTTATGAGCGTGGCCATCGCCGCGCAGCGCCGCAGCAAGGACCCCAACACGCAGGTGGGTGCGTGCATCGCCAGCACCAACCACCGCATCCTTTCGGTGGGCTACAACGGTACACCCTCGGCGCTCAACGACGACTTTTTCCCGTGGGGTACGAGCGACGACCCGCTGCAGGACAAGCACAACTACGTGGTCCACGCCGAGGCCAACGCCGTGCTCAACTACCGTGGCTCGCTCAAGGACCTCGAGGGTTCCACGGTCTACGTCACGCTGTTTCCGTGCCACGACTGCGCCAAGATTTTGGCGCAGGTGGGCGTGGGCGAGGTTGTCTACCTGGACAACAAGTACGCCGACACCGATGATGGCCGTATCAGTCGCCGCATTCTTGACTCTTGCGGCATCAGCTACCGCCAGGTCATCGTCGATGTTCAGATTGGTACCGGGGGACAGGCTCGACAGTAATATGCGTTGTCGCTATCTGACGACGAACGCAGCTCAAAGAGCCCCGTCCCAAATTGACTACTCGTGAAAGTCGCGTCTGCGCGCATGGACGGCTCGTGAGCGGGTACATGGCTGTAGTAACATAGCTTCTGTCCGCGGGCGCGCCCGCGTTATTGTGAGAAAGGAGCCCCTGTGGCTGTTAACGAAGAGCTGCTTAAGAAGGTTCTTGAAGAGATTCGCCCCAACCTGCAGGCCGATGGCGGCGATATGGAGTATGTGGGCGTTGACGACGAGGGCGTCGTCAAACTGGAACTGCAGGGCGCCTGCGCCGGCTGCCCCATGAGCTCGCTGACCCTGTCCATGGGCATTGAGCGTATCCTGAAGGAGCATGTGCCCGGCGTTACCCGCGTTGAGCAGGTCAATGCTTCCGGCGAGGCCGAGGACCTGTACGACGAGTACGCGCCGTTCTAAGATGCGAAAGCTGCGGACGGCATACTCCGCATAGACGTTACGCCCAAATATGCGGCTGCGAGCGCAAGGCCCGCGGCCGCATTTGTATGTAGGGAGTAGGAGGGTCGACATGCTCAACGACTTCTACCATATGCTTGATCCTGTCGCGATCTCGGCGGGCCCCATCACCATCTACTGGTACGGCCTGGCCTACGTGGTTGGCGCTCTGCTCACGGCGGTCGTCATGTACCGCACGCAGCGTCGCTGGGGCTTTAACATCACGATTGACGACCTGACGAGCGTCGTGGTCGGCGTGGTCTTTGGCCTCATTATCGGCGCGCGCCTGTTCTATGTCGTCTTTTACGGTGACGGCTACTACTGGGCCCATCCGCTCGAGATCTTTGCCACCAACGAGGGCGGCATGAGCTTCCACGGTGGTCTGGTGGGCGGCATCATCGGCGGCGTGCTCGTGTGTCGCATCTACAAGCTCGACGCGTGGACCATCGCCGACCTTGCCGTCATCGGCGCTCCGCTGGCGCTGTGCCTGGGCCGCTGCGCCAACTTTGTCAATGGCGAGCTGTGGGGCAAGCCGACCGATCTGCCCTGGGGCGTGATCTTTGGCGCCGCCGCGGGCGACATGCCTCGTCATCCCTCCCAGCTTTACGAGGCATTTCTCGAGGGCATCGTGCTCTTTTGCATCCTACAGGTGCTCAGCCGCAAAAAGCCGCTGCTGCCCCAGGGCACGTTTATGGGCGTGTTTGTGATGGGCTACGGCATCGTCCGCTTCCTCGTCGAGTTCGTGCGCGTGCCCGATGCGCAGCTGGGCTATCTGCTGGGCGGCGTCATCACCATGGGTCAGCTGTTGAGCCTGCCGCTCGTCATTGCAGGCCTGGCGCTCATCATCTTCGCCCGACACCGCAACCGCCCCCAGCGCATCTGCCTCGACGCCTAACCACCACATAGGGGACAGGCACCTTTGTGGTGGTTTT
>CABTZM010000128.1 GCA_902489295.1 uncultured Collinsella sp. | reverse complement strand
GAGTTCAAGGACCGCCTGCAGACGCTGGCCGATGTCCTGGGCTTCGACGCCAAGTTTGAGTTCGAGTATCCCGGCTGGAGCTATGCTGAGCATTCGCCGGTCCGCGACGTCTTTGTCGAGAGCTATCGCGAGCTCTTTGGTTCCGAGCTGCGCATCGAGTCCATTCACGCCGGCCTTGAGTGCGGCCTGTTTGCCGAGGCCCTGCACGGCCTGGACGCCATCGCCGTGGGCCCGACGCTCTCCGATGTTCACACCCCGGACGAAAACATGGAGCTCGCTTCTGCTGAGCGCTTCTACGAGCTGCTCGTCGACGTCCTCAAGCGCCTCGCTGCGTAAAGGTTGCGCTAGCAGCAGTCCGAGCCACGTGCTAGCGGATTGCAAATGACATTATGAGAGGGGGCATCCGAGCTTTTGCGACGGGTGCCCCCTCTCTTTTTTTAAGAAATGGGAAATTGATTGGCGTCTAGCCCATATCCGCCTTGATGAGGTCGAGGGTGCGCTGGCAGTTTTCGCGGACGGGGCCGAGCATATGCTCGCGCAGGTCCGCCATGCCGGGCAGGTCGGCGTATTCGTCCATGACCTCTTCCATGCAAATGGGTGCCTCGTAGGCGAGGTCCATCATGGTCGCAAAGCAAAACTTCTCGGATAGCCCGGCATCGGTGAGCGCCGTCTCCAGCGCGGGGTCGCCCATACCGTGGTATCGGCGGATAGCGCCTGGACCGATGCGCCCCACTCGATTTTCGCCGCCAACGCTCATGGCAAGGCGCGCCCGGCGGCGCATACGCTCGTACGCCAAGCCCGATGCGACATCGTACATGGGTGCGAGCGCTGCGTTTGTGCCTTTGCCTAGGATGAGCGAGTAGTTTTTAGCGTGTGCGTCAGGCGCTCCGATAATGGCGTTATAGAACAACATATAGGTAAAAAGCACAAGATTCATGTGGTGGGGGACTGTGTTAATCAGTCGTTCTTGGATGTCTCGTGTGGTTGGTCCTCCGTCGGCGGTGTATTTCTGGCTTGGCAATACACCGAGCGTCTGGCAAAAGTCCTCCTGATGCAGCCTTTCGATATTCCCGCTGCTATTGACCATTCTGTCGTACCGTTCAACGACGAGCGCGGCTTCGTCTTCAAATGTGCAATAGGAGACGTTGGCAGTTGGAATGCCAACACGCCGAGCCGTTTTCATGCAGACGAATTCGTTTAAGGCCTGATGTTTGAACCCAACGACACCATTTTTGAAGATATGGGTAGTGGGGGATGACCCTAGACATTCGCACCATTGGCCATCATGCCAAGCTAGTGCAAATTTGCCTTGGTTGCCGCCCAGGGACCAGCTTTCGTTGGAGCCCATCCATGTCTCTCTTTCGTCATCGCGAATTGCTTTGAGCTTGTGAGCGATTTGAGAATTGGTAAGCGGGCGGTATGCCGAGACCCTGCCGCGGGCGGCGCCTAATTGATTGGTTCGACAAAACTGAACGGCCCCCGCGCAGTCAAGACCGATATGGCACAAGAGGGCGACGGGGTTGTTGGATGCAACGTCATACTCGGCGGCAATAGCGCGACGCTGCTCTTGACTGTCGGGCAAAAGACCAAATAGGAACGGGCGGACGATGTTATGGCCATACGTGCGATTGGAAAGCGGCATTGTTAGCGATAGCGGTGCTCCGCGATAGGTTGGGGCGTATACAAAGCTGCAGAGTCCATGCTCGTCTTGCCGGAGAGTGCCTGCGATTTCGCCACAAATGAGGGTTGCAAGCTCCATCTCTGCCATTTATTTCACAACCTTACAGCCAAAGGAGAGGCCTGAAGTGCCGGAAAGGCCTTGCTCGGCTGCGATTTGGGCCAGCAAGGCACCATAGGAAGATGGCGTTCCCTGTCGAGCGGGTCGTCTGCCTACGCTTGGCTTTGGCAGGGCATTCGAGTTCGCGATAGGGAGGTCCGCTTTCGTCGTCGGATGTTCGGAGGGCGATGCGATGGAGTCGTTATCGCTTTGCGCAAAGAGACCTATGCCGAGTGCGTTAAAGACGGACAGCAACTTGTCGAGTCGAATGCCGGTGGCGTCTCCCAGCTCGAGCGATGCGAGCAGGCGCTCCGAAACACTGGCCGTTTTGGCGAGGGCGGCACGGGTGAGACCCTGAGCCTCGCGTGCCTGGCGCACGTAGATGCCAGCTTGGCGCGGTGTGGTGATGGGAAGGGTATTCACGACGATCTCCTAACGTGCAGACTTTTGCATATCAGTATGACATGCAAAAGTCTGCACGAAAAGGCCTCATGCAAAACTTTGCATGAGGCCTTGTACTGGCGTTGAGTTTTGAGCGATTGTGTTTGGCATTACAGTGCGAGGATCCCAAGGTGCTCAAGCAAGATCTTAAGTCCGATGAGGATGAGCACGATGCCGCCCACGATGGTGGCAGGTTTTTCGTAGCGCGCGCCAAAGGTGTGGCCGATCGCTACGCCGGCGACGGAGAAGATAAACGTTGTGACGCCGATAAGCGATACAGCGGGAACGATGTCAACCGAGAGCGCCGCAAATGAGATGCCTATGGCTAGGGCGTCGATTGAGGTGGCGATGGCGAGGATCAGGTACTCGCCCAGGTCAATCTTTTCGGCATCCTTGCCGTCGCCTTCATCCTCGTCCTCGGTAAAGGCTTCCCACAGCATTTTGCCGCCGATGAAGGCCAAAAGGATAAAGGCGATCCAATGGTCGATGGGTCCGATGATGCCCATGAATTGACTGCCAAGCGCCCATCCGATTACGGGCATGCCGGCCTGAAAGCCGCCAAAGAACAGGCCGAGCACCACGGCGACTTTAAGGTTGATCTTCTTCATGCCAAGGCCCTTGCAGATGGATACGGCAAAGGCATCCATCGAAAGGCCAACGGCGAGCAGTACGAGCTCTGCGAGTCCCATAGTCTGGCTCCCTCTCTGCGGGCGGGCCCGCGTGTACCTCTTGGGGGAGTAACAAAAAAGACCCGTGGCGTACGCGTTGCGCGCACAGCCACGAGTCTCGTTCATTAAGGCAAGCCAGGCCGCATCGGCCAGTGTGTTGACTTGCCGCGCCACCGGAGGCGAACCCGATCACGCGACTACTCCCTCATTTATGCGAATCCCGATGCTACCACATAAGCAGCTCATTTGGATTGGGGCTCTCAGCTGTGTTCGCTCATTCTGTAAGCATCGGATTTTGCGGGCGTCACAGAGGCAAACCGTGAGAAACTTATTGACGTTTATGGAGCGTATACGATGGGAGCGATGCCTTGGATAAGAACGAGCTGCAAAAGCGTATGGAACAGGCTATTCGCCTGACTGCCCCCGGTCAGCCGATCCGCACCGCCCTCGACATGATCATCGCCGGTCACCTGGGCGCTCTTATTTGCGTCGGCGACACCGAAAACGTGCTCGCCGCCGGTAACGACGGCTTCCCGCTCAACATTTCATTTACCTCGAACCGCCTATTCGAGCTTTCCAAGATGGACGGCGCCATCGTCATCGACGGCGACCTCACCCAGATCCTGCGCGCCAACTTCCACCTCAATCCCGATCCCTCGCTTGCCACGAGTGAGACGGGCATGCGTCACCGCACCGCCGCCCGCATGTCGGTGCTCACGGATGCCATCGTGATCTCGGTCTCGGCCCGTCGTGCCGTCGTCAACGTGTACGTTCACGGCAAGAGCTACGAGATCCAGCCTGTCACCACCATCATGAGCTCGGTCAACCAGCTCGTCGCCACGCTTCAGACCACCCGTCAGTCGCTCGACCGCTCCTTGCTGCGCCTGACAGCCCTTGAGCTCGACGACTACGTTACGCTCGCCGACATCACCGGCATTTTCTCGAGTTTCGAGATCATGCAGCAGGCAAAGACTGAGCTTAAGGATTGCATTGTCAAGCTGGGCAACCAGGGCAAGCTCGTGCAGATGCAGCTCGAGCAGCTCGCGGGCTCCAGCATGGATACCGAGTACGACCTGATGATCCGCGACTACGCAAGTGATTCTTCCGAGGCAAACGCCGAGAAGATTCGCGCTGAGCTTGCCCGTATGACGCCCAAGGACTTGTCCGACCCGCAGCATGTGGCGGCGGTTCTGGGTTACGACGACCTGGACGAGGACTCCGTCATGACACCGCTGGGCCTGCGCACGCTTTCGCGCGTGTCCGTCGTGCGCGACGGCGTGGCCGAGAAGATCGTCGACGAGTATGGATCGCTGCAGGAGCTCATGGACGACATCAGCGAAGATCCGGAGCGCCTGGGCGACTTTGGCGTCAACAACCCTGCCATTCTTGCGGACTCCCTGTACCGCATGAAGGGCACCAAACAGGGGAACGCATAATGGCGCCCGTATGCGCCGTGGTCGTTGCCGGTGGCAGCGGCCAGCGCTTTGGTAACCCCGGTGGTAAGCAGCTCGTCAATGTAGCGGGCCGTCCGCTTATGAGCTGGTCCATCCGCGCATTTGACCGTAGCAATAAGGTCGGCCACATCGTCGTGGTTTGCCCTGCCGAGCGTCGTGCCGAGATGCGCCGCCTGGCCATCGACCCGTTTGACTATGACACGCCCATCAGCTTTGCCGATGCCGGCGAGACCCGCCAGGATTCCACCCGCGCCGGCGTGCACGCGGTGCCGGCGGGTTTCGAATATGTCGCCATCCACGATGGCGCCCGTCCGCTCATTACGACCGAGGCTATCGACCACGCTATCGACGTGCTCGTGAGCGACCGTGCCCTCGACGGTGTCGTGTGCGGTCAGCCCGCGATCGATACGCTCAAGATCGTCGATGGCGACAACATCGTCGAGACGCCGCCGCGCGAGCTGTACTGGGCCGCGCAGACGCCGCAGATTTTTAGTGTCGACGCCATGAAGCGCGCCCATGCCGCGGCGATTGCCGAGGGCTTTATCGGCACGGACGATTCGTCACTGGTCGAGCGCATGGGTGGGCGCGTCCGCTGCGTCCAGAGCCCACGCGACAACCTAAAGGTGACGGTGCCCGAGGACCTTCGTCCCGTAACCGCGATTCTGCTTGGCCGTATGGCCGAGGGAGAGGACCTTCCCCATGTTCAGTAACCTGCGCATTGGCCATGGCTACGACGTCCACCGTCTGGTGGAGGGGCGTCGATGTATCATCGGCGGTGTCGATATTCCCTACGAGCGTGGCCTGCTGGGCCACTCGGATGCCGATGTGCTCGCGCACGCCTTGGCCGACGCCATTCTGGGCGCCTGCCGCGGGGGAGACATCGGCAAGCTATTCCCCGACACCGATCCCGCCTACGAGGGTGCCGATTCGATGGTGCTGCTCGCTCGCGTGATGGGCTATGCGCGCGAGCTGGGCTTCGAGTTTGTCGATGCCGATTGCACCATTGCCTGTCAGCAACCCAAGATCACCCCGCACCGCGATGCCATGCGCGCCAACCTTGCCCATGCCCTGGGCGTTGACGTCGAAAACGTGGGCGTCGCCGCCACTACGACCGAAAAGCTCGGTTGGGAAGGCCAGGGCGAGGGAATCGGCGCCTGGGCCGTCTGCCTGCTACAGAAAACCGTTAAGGAGTAACGAATGCGTATCTACAACAGCGCTACCCATAAAAAGGAAGAGTTCCAGCCCATCGAGTCCGGCAAGGTCCGCATGTACGTGTGCGGCCCCACGGTCTACGACAACATCCACATCGGCAACGCCCGCACGTTCATCAGCTTCGATGTGATTCGCCGCTGGCTCATCGCGAGCGGCTACGAGGTCACGTTCGCCCAGAACCTCACCGATGTCGACGATAAGATTATCAAGCGCGCCAACGAGCAGGGCCGAACGGCCGCCGAGGTCGCGACGGAGTTCTCTGACAAGTTCATCGGCGTCATGCGCGCCGCCAACGTGCTCGATCCCGATGTTCGCCCCCGCGCCACCAAGGAGATCGGCCCCATGATCGCCATGATCAAGACGCTCATCGAGCAGGGCCACGCCTACGCCGCCGATAACGGCGATGTGTACTTTGCCGTGCGCAGCGATCTCAACTATGGTCAGGTCTCGGGCCGCAACATCGACGACCTTATGGTTGGCGCGCGCATCGAGGAGAACGAGGACAAGAACGACCCGCTCGACTTTGCCCTGTGGAAGGCCGCTAAGCCCGGCGAGCCCAGCTGGCCGAGCCCCTGGGGCGAGGGCCGTCCCGGTTGGCACACCGAGTGCGCCGCCATGGTGCATCGCTACCTTGGCACTCCGATCGACATCCACGGCGGTGGCTCCGACCTTGCCTTCCCGCATCACGAGAACGAGTGCGCCCAGGCCACCTGCGCCTGGCACCAGGGCTTCTCCAACACCTG
>CABTZM010000127.1 GCA_902489295.1 uncultured Collinsella sp. | reverse complement strand
GCCCAGGACGGGCACGTTGGCGTAGGAGCACAGCAGGAAGCCCAGGAAGTAGAAGGGCACGAGCTGCTTGGTGAGCACCAGGCGGCCGAGCATGGCGAAGCCCATGGCAGGCAGGATGTTGGCGGCAACGCCAAAGCCAGCAAGGACAAAGGGCGGGATGAAGTCGAGCAGGCCCTGGATGGCGTCAGCACCCAGATAGAACGACAGCGAGCACAGCAGGAACGCCATGATGATACCGGTCAAACCGATCAGGAAGTGCATCGCATAGACACCCTTAAGGTTGCCCTGGCCGGAGTAGACATCAGCGCGGTCGACCAGGATCGGCAGGGCGGCGTTAAGGATGTTCTTGATGGCAAGGCACAGCGTGGCGATGGGCATGGCAAGCGCGATGGCTGCCTCGGTGCTCTGGCCCAGCTGGATAGCGAAGGCGCAGGCGAGCACGCCGCCGATCGTCTCATCAGGCGGCACGTAGGCGCCGATGGAGATCGAGCCCATGAACAGCAGCTCCAGACTCGCACCGATCGCGAGGCCGGACTGCAGGTCCCCCAGCACCAGGCCCACGAGCGGGCACAGGACGATGGGGCGGAACGCGTAGAGCGTACCGAGCTGGCAGTCGAACTTACCAAATGCGGCGATAAGTCCGATGAGGATTGCTTGGGTAAGCATACATCCCCCTTTCCATATAGGACACTACGAAGAGCTCAGACTCTTCGAAATTGAACGCCTAGAGCACGCTGGCGCAGTCGACCTTGGGGTCATCGGCCAGGGGTCGAATCTCGACCTCAACGCCACGATCCAGCATCTCGCGCACATCGGCTTCCTCGGCCGCGGTCAGGAAGATCTGACGAGAGACCTGACGAGCGTCGGGACGCTTCTCGTCCTTGGGCTTGGTGTTGCCCAGGTTGACCGACTTGATCTGCGGGCAGCCCTCAACAAGCTGCTTTGCCTCAGCGATAGTGGCGACGCAGATGATCATCTTGTACTTGTCGGTCACGCCCGAGTTGATAGCTTCGATTGCATGCTCCATATCTTTGATGACGAGCTTGCAGCCGGCAGGCTTGCCCATCTTGAGCGTCGTCTTCCACACCGGGTCGTTAGCGACCTTATCGCCCACGCAGAAGATGCAGTTGGAGCCAAGGCCCTGAACCCAGGAAACTGCGACCTGGCCATGAAGCAGGCGATGGTCAACGCGAAGTAGCTGAATCATAATGTGACCCCCCAAAGGTCTTGTGCCGTCATACGGCGTGTCAGTAGGTGCTGCGGATTAGAACTCTTCCTCCTCCTCGTCATCGACCAAAAGATCGTTGACAAACTTCACGCGCGTATCGTCCGCAGCGACGATGGCGCGAATCGTCTCCTCAACCGGCGCCGACTCGTCAGAGAACAGCAGCTGGATGAGCAGAGGAAGGTTCATGTTGGTAACGAGGTACGTGCGGGGACGCGTCTGGACGATCTTGGTGAACTCGTTGTTAACGCTACCGCCAAAGAGGTCGGTGCAGACAACGACATCATCGTCGGCAGACATGCCTGCCAGCAGTTTTTGGGCCTCCTCGGCCACGTCCATGCGGCCATCGACGAACATCGAAAGATCGTGGACGTTGTCGCGAGCGCCCGAGAGCAGCTCGACGCTCTCCTTGATGCCGGTGGCGAAGTGCGCATGGCTGGCGATGATGTACTGTCTCATTCTGCGTTCCTCTCAATAGCCCGGCACGTTCCCGCACCCGTTTTCTTTAGTAGTCGAACTGGTGATAGTAGCGACGATACTTGAGGTTGTGCTTGGTGACCGTCTCGTAGTAGCGAGCCAGGCGGTCGGTCACGAGCACCGTCAGAATCCACGGGGAGACGATGACGCGGAACTCGTCGTCAAGGCCGGGGATCGCGAACTCGGCGGTGTCGATGATGTTGATGTCGGTGTCGCCGGTCACGCCGCGGGTCAGGAAGGCGCGGACGCGCTCGTCGAGCTTGCGGTTCTCGTCCTCGCCCATGAACAGGAAGACCGGGACGCCGGGCTCCACGAGCTCGAGGGTGCCGTGGAAGAAGTCGGCCGAGGTGATGTAGCGGGTGCGCTTCCACTGCATCTCCTCGAGGATGCACATCGAGAACAGGATGGTCTCGCCCCACAGGGCGCCGGAGCCGATGAACATGGTGTAGGGGGCCAGGGCATACTTCTTGGCGAGCTCCTCGGCGCGCGGCTCGAAGCGCTTGCGGATGTCGAGCATGTCCTTCCAGATATCCTTGGTCTGCTCGATAAACAGATCGAACTTGGGGAAGCAACCGCGGCGGTTGAGCAGGCGCAGGCCGAAGCAGTCGGCGAGGTAGTAGCCCTTCTCGCAGCCGCCCGAACCATGGTCAGAAGCCATGGCGACGCAGTTCTCGGCACCCACAGCCTGGCCGATGGGGCCCTCGGGCTTGGTCATGGCGTAGACGCGCACGCCCATGCCCTTCATCTTCTTGACGGCCTCGAGGACCTCGGGGGTGGTGCCGGACTCGGAGGCGGTGATCACGACGGACTTCTCGGTCATGCGCTTGTGGCCGGAGACGTTCCACTCGGCGGCGTGGATCAGGTAGACCTCGAGGTCGCGGTCGCCGAACTTGTTCATGAGGTACTCGAGCTGCATGAGCTCGTCCCAGGTGCCGCCGACGCCCATCAGGAACACGGCGTCGTAGCCCTCGTCGGCGACCTTGTCGGCGAGCGCGGTCATCTTCTTGCCGGTCTCGTAGAGCGCCTTGCCGTCCTCGAGATAGCCCTCCTGGTCGAAATGCATGATCTCGATCTTCTCGGTTTCCTTCATTTGTCTCTCCTTTCTGGGGTTGTCTTCACATCCCCCATGCCAACGGGCATCAAACCCGCTTACATTCCGTAACACTCGGCCGCTTTGGCTTTAAGCGCATTGACTGATTCTTCGTAGCCCTCTGCCTTGACCTCCATTTGCTTGGAGACGGCATCAAGATACGGGTGCACGTCCCATGACTTCAGACGCTCGGCTATCATGGCCGCAATCGTCTGGAAGAACACAAGATTGGGAATTGCGCTGAGCAGCGGAGCCACCTGAGGCACCGCAACCTCGTGAGCCCTACCCTTGGGATGGGCCGTGAGCAGCACCGTTTTTGTCGTAACGTTCGATAGCGCATCGGCGATATTCGCAAGACGCTCCGACCCCTGCGGATCGTCGACGATAAACACCAGATAGCCCGGAACGATCTGCATCTCGGGACCGTGGACGAACTCCTCGCCTTCGTGATGCATGGCAGGAATCTTGATGGTCTCGCTCAGCTTGAGGGCCGCCTCTTCGGCAACGCCATAGTTGGGGCCGTTGCCGACGACCATGGCGGGCGTGTGCTCAGAAAGCTCGAGCATGTGGTCTTGGACATATGCCTCGGCGGTCTTGCACATCACGGCATTGGCATGGATAGCCTCGCGCAGGTCGTCAAGACGCTGGGCAACGCCCTTGGCGTCAATCGTTCCGCGCGCCTGACCGCCGTAAATGCCAAAGAGCACCAGGTACTCAACGAGCACCTCGACGCCCAGAGTCACAAAGTCCACCGACTCGACGCCCACACCGTAGTCAAGAACGATGTCAGCGTGTTCCTTGATGGGTGCCTCGACGTTTGCCGTGAGCGCAACTGCAGCCATATCGTGTGCGCGCATGTAATCGAGCGCCGCAATCGTATTGGTCGAATAGCCACTCTGCGAAACGGCAATGTTGAGCACATGCTGCGGATAGGTGTGTTCAAAATCGACGAAGGCCTCGGGCGTCACAACGGACACCTGCATTTGCAGGGCATCTTGCAGGTAATCGCGGGCGCAATCGGCGGCATGGCGCGACGAACCCGAAGCAACGATGCGCAGCGCGTCAAAAGAACCGGACTGGAAAATATCAACGAGCTGCGCTACCAGCTCAGACGAACGCTCGAGGTTCTCCCCCATACGCACATGGGCAAGCTGAACGTAATCGAGCATCTTCATCGTCTCACCTCGTTACAAATCATTAGTATTTGATACCAATCACAGTTACAGGTTACGGCTTTTTGATACCTCTTTGTCGATTAATTTATCCCCATCGGCGAACGGTCGATTTTGAGCCCTGTAAGGTTGTATATACAGCTGACCCAACGATCAAAACTGGTTAGTTTCCCAGCCGTTATTCACAGAATACCAGCTAGTACGTATAGGTGTAGCCGCCCGTATCGCCACGATTGAAGGACTTTACATACTCGATAGCCTGACCGCTCGCGTCATAGCTCACGCATTCCAAAAGCAAAACAAGATCGCCCTGTTCCAGTCCAAGGAGGCCGGCATCTCGTGCGCCCAGCGCTTCGATATCGAGCTTTTCCTGTGCCATGACTGGCTTTCGGCCCAGCATCTCATAGGTCTCGTACAAACTGAAGACCGACACGTCAATATCTTCGATGGTTGGGAACAGCAGGCAGGGAATCAGCGCCGTCTCAATCGATACGGGGCTACCGTTTATGCAGTTCAGGCGTCGAACGGAATAGAGCAGGTCGTCCTCGGCGATGCCAAACAGGTCGGCGTAATATGGCCCCGCATAACGCTTGGAACGCGCGAGAATACGGACGGACGGCTCGCCGCCCGAAGCACGGACCGATTCACGGAAACCGACCGTGCGTTCAAAAAAAGCAGGTACTTTCTGCGCCACAAAGGCACCTTTTCCCCGAACACGGCGAATCTGCCCGCGCCGAACCAGCTCATCGACAGCGCTTCGGATGGTCAAGCGTGTCGTACCAAATTCCTCGGCAAGGTCTTTTTCGGACGGAATCATGGAACCCGTGGGATATATACCGCGCTCGATACGTTCCTCGATGCGGCGTCGAATGCGCATATAAACCGGGGTGGCATCTACTGTTTCAGCCATTGTTCACCTGCCACGCTCCTCATGCCGTTCTCTTCGCCGTTATCGGCAAAGCGGAACTTTGTGGGCAAAATCACCGATTTGCAATGCTCCACAAAACGCATGTCCTTATCAAATTCGATCGAGCTCTCATAGAACACCGGCGTTCCCTCTTCTTGCTGGAGCAGCTCGGCCTCTTCGGCGTTCAAACGCGAGATGGAGATATGCTCACGTCCATGCTCAACACGCACGCCACCTTCTTTGAGCAAGACATCGTAAAGGCTCTCACACTCAAAATCGTGCTCGGGAAGCGCGGGGCACAGGGACAGGTTAACGTGAGCGGTCTCGATTAACGCCGGCTCGCCCTCTATAAGTCGAATGCGCTGCATGCGGAGTAAAGGAGCGCCCACAGCCACCCCAAGCTTGTCGGCAAGCGCCTCATCCGCCTCGATGGTCCCGGTGGAAACCAGACGAGAAGAGGGGTGCAGGCCGGCAGTCCGCACAGCATCGGAAAAGTTATACGTTTCCTGGAAGATATTCAGCGGCTTGGGAGGACACACATACGTACCCGATCCGCGACGGCTCTCGAGCGTTCCACACGAGATGAGCCGCGTGATACCGGCGCGCAACGCCGTACGCGAAACGCCGATCTCTTCGCACAGCACACGCTCGGCCGGCAGGCGATCGCCGCCGGCAAGCTGGTGGTGCTGGATATACCAAAGAATTCCCTCAACAGCACGATCTTTGGGGGGAATTGCATAAGATTCGCCTGCCATTGCACAGACTCCTCATTCAGAAACGTATGCCGCCATAATTAGGCCAGCCCTCCCATGGCATCAAATTCGGCCTTGATCTTCTCGGCGACATTCCGATACGACTTATATAGACTTGAATCGCGTTTGACTTCGTCGGTCATAACGGGAATCTCTAATTTGGAAACCTCGTCTTTTCCCGTCTGAACCGCCACAACAACGCCCATACCAAGACACATATTACGCTTGGCAGCGTTTATTTTCGCCGCCTTGGCAGGATTTGCCAGGATACGCTGGGCAAATTCCTGTTTTGAGGCCACTTCCTCGGCCTCCGGATCGCCCGCCTCGGCCACTTCGCACTGCAACACGTCCGCATAGTCAAAAATCTTAGGCTCTGCACCGCGCTGATGCACGGCCCACTTGCGGCGCGTGGCATCCTGGTAGATAGCCGGCAAAAACGTAAACCGCGGCGGGTCCAAAATCGTATCCGTGATGGTAAACACATCGGGATCAAAGGCATCCTGCGGGTTTTTCTTCTTGAACAGCCCCATATCAGCCTCCCGTACTAGCATTAAACAACTCAAGCTGAATATAGCACCAATTTCAAGCCGCTGCCTTACCCTATCGGTATGCGGCGTCTATGGCTCGCCCAGCGGAAAAGTTCACGGACGAGGGCCGGGGAGGCATACTTTGTTTTGAGAAGTGGGCTCCGCGAACTTCT
>CABTZM010000126.1 GCA_902489295.1 uncultured Collinsella sp. | reverse complement strand
TTAACGCTACGGGCTCCGGCGACTCCACCATTGCCGGCTTTGCGCATGCCATCGCTGCCGGTGCGGACGACGAGACGGTGCTGCGTACCGCCAATACCTGCGGCAAGCTCAATGCCATGGATCCGATGACTGGCCATCTGGTCATGGACCGCTGGGACGAGGTTTACAACGGCGTTGTCGTAACCGAGCTGTAAGAGCTCGGGTGTCGGCCCCGGTATTGCTTGTCCGCTTGTTCGTCCGTGTGGACGACAAGTGCGGTAGCATTATGCCGGGGCGCGACGCCGACTTTGTCGTGTTCAATCCCGACCTTACCCTGGTCGAGACGTATGTGGGCGGCAACAGCGTCGGTAACGCGTTTACCGAGTAGCTGCCAAAGAGACGATCCGAGAGGGGATTTAGATGATTTACGGTGCACTGGGCGATATCGAGGAATACCGCGGCATGCTCAAGGGCCTCGACGTGCTGATCGATTGGCTCGAGGAGAACGATCCGGCAGAGCTTGAGGTCGGCAGCCATCCGATTCTGGGTGACAAGGTCTTTGCGAACGTCATGGCCCCCACGACGCGTCCCGAGGCCGACGCTCACTATGAGACGCATCAGCGCTATCACGATGTGCAGATCGATGTTGAGGGTCGTGAGGCCTTTAAGGTCGCCACGGGCAGCCTGACGCTGGTCCAGGAGTTCGACGAGAAGGACGACTACGACCTGGTCGATTCCGACGCCTCGATCGCCGGCGATCTGGCCGACGACAAGTTCGCCCTGTTCGTTGCCGGCGAGCCTCACATGCCCACGCTCGAGTTCCCGGGCGATGGCGCGCAGCCGGTCAAGAAGATCTGCTTTAAGCTGCTTGCCGACGCCTACTGGGAGGAGTAGCGCGCCGCTCGGCTGAGCTGTGTGTTGGCGCGATTCC
Organism: uncultured Collinsella sp.; assembly: GCA_902489295.1. Classification (GTDB taxonomy): domain Bacteria; phylum Actinomycetota; class Coriobacteriia; order Coriobacteriales; family Coriobacteriaceae; genus Collinsella. The sequence continues at coordinate 5,467 of CABTZM010000126.1, read as the reverse complement.
CTTGAGGGGGTCGCGCATGAGCCCCGTTGATCGTGGTTCCCGTTTGGGGGCCGCGGTCGGCGGGGCTATTTTGTTTGAGTAGGGGGTAGCCGGCGACGTTGCGCTTGGATTGGCGGGCGCGCGAGAAATCGGCAACAAAAAAGCCGCCCGAAGGCGGCTATCTTGTGCAATGGAGCCAGCGACCGGGCTCGAACCGGTGACCCCCGCTTTACGAGAGCGGTGCTCTACCAACTGAGCTACGCTGGCGGCCATGTGGTGACGCAACTGAGGCGTCAACGGCTGTCTATGATACGGGACATCGCAAATCCGCGCAAGTGTTCTGTTGAGTTTTCTCACTTTAAATGCACTAATATTGGAGACGCGATGTCTTGCTCTTACGGGCCTCGAACAGAATGGGGCGGCGATGGCTCAACCCAAGATTTTCCTTACGCGAATCGATGACCGCTTTATCTATGGGCAGGATGTCGAGCTGTGGAACGAGGCTGTGGGCAGCAATCTCGTCCTGATCGTTAACGACGAGATTGCGGCGGATTCGCGCAAGTGGGCACCCATGAGGGTGGCGGCGCCCGATGGTGTATGGACGCGTTTCTTCTCGGTGCAAAGGACGATTGACGTTATTCATACGGCAACGCCGCGCCAATGGATCCTGATTATGGTGGCGTCGCCTGCGGACGCATTGGCGCTGGTTAAGGGTGGCGTACCCATCACCAAGATCAGCATTGGTCACATGCAAGCAGGGGAGGGCAAGCGCCCTGTAACGCCCGCAGTTGCCGTAGGCGACGAGGACGTCGCCGCCCTCAAAGAGTTGCAGGAACTCGGTATAGAGCTAGAAATCCGTTACCTCCCCAGCTCCAACCCCGACCCCATCGACAATCTGCTCAACTGATCCCTTGGGGACGGAGGAAAACGGATCATTTTGCCCTCGCGAGGGATGCGCGCGACGCTGCCTGCCAAAAACTATGCCCGTTTACTACGTTTTATCGGCTATCGCCGAGCATGTCGAATTTGAGAAAAACAAAACCGCAGGTAGACGGCTTGCGAATTTCACAAAAACCGGCGCATGGTCGAGCATCCCTGACTAAACGTAGTAAATGGGCATCGTTTTGATATGCCACTCATGCAGTGACAGCGAAATTGAGCCCTAGGGATGAAAAAGCGCCCGTCGGCAGTGGTGCCGGCGGGCGCTGCTGTGCGATATGTTGCGCTGTGCGCTTAGTGCCTCATGAAGTGGTACTCGATCACATTGCTGTAGGGGTGACCCGGGCCCACGATGCCCTGGGGGAACAGCGCGTGGTGCGGCGTGTCGGGATACATCTCGGCCTCGAGGGCAAAGCCGGCGCCCCAGCCATAGTTGGCGTCGTCCTTGGCGTGCTCGTCGCCCAGCCAGTTGCCGGTGTAGAGCTGCACGCCCGGGGCGGTGGTGTAGTAATCCATCTCGCGGCCAGTCCACATCTCCTCAACATGCAGGGCGCGACGCAGGTTGCGGCCGTACTGGTAGCCGCCGATGCACAGGCAGTGATCGTAACCACGGGCCTGCTTAATCTGCGGATCGTCGGCCTCCATACCGGGGGCGACGGGGCGCAACTCACGGAAGTCAAACGGCGTGCCCTCGACCGAAGCGATCTCGCCGGTGGGAATGTTCTGCTCGTTAATGGGCAGGTAGTGGGCGGCGTTGGCAACAAAGAAGTGCTCACAGTCCATGCCGGCGTTGTGGCCGGCAAGGTTAAAGTACGTGTGGTTGGTCATGGACACGTAGGTGGCGCGGTCGCTCTCGCAGCTGTACTCGATGCGGAAGCGGCCCGTCGGCGTCACGGTAAACACGGCCGTAAACGTGCGGTTGCCGGGAAGTCCCAGCTCGCCGTCCTCGAACGAAGTGGTCATACGCACGGCGTTGTGGGCCTCGTCGAGCTCGGCGTCCCACACGCGCTTGTGCAGGCCGTGCTCAAGATCGCTGTGCAGGTTGTTGGCGCCCTCGTTGGTCGGCATATGCCAGTCCGTGCCGTCGATAGTGATCGTGGCGCCAGCAGTGCGGTTGGCCACGGGGCCGATGGTCGCGCCAAAGCAGGCGGGGTTGTCAAAGTAATCCTCGAGCTTATCGAAGCCCAGCACCACATCGCGCACGTTGCCGGGAATGTCGGGCACGTCAATGCCCAGAACGGTGGCGCCGTAGTCCATAATGCGAACGCAGATCTCGGGCCCGTTAAGGGTGTAGCGATGAACGGGGGTACCGCACGGCGCGGTGCCGAAAAGCTCGGAAGTGATCATTTGGTTCCTAACATCGAGGTATTTCGGACAAACTGTAGCGCGAACAGGCGAGATTATCACTACACCCCACTAAAGCAGGGGGTATTTTTCTCAAAAAAAGTAATGAAGGCGCAGTTGAAGCGCTTATTTTTGGTCCGCGCGAATCTGATACAATTTGTTCGTTACTGTTTGAATTGATGTACGCGTGGAATGTCGAGGGCTCATCGTGATTAAGGCAGAGCGACAGGATAAGGTTCGTCAGCTGCTCGAGGAGCAGGGAACGGTCTCGGTCAAGGAGATCTCGGACGCGCTGGGTGTTTCGGACATGACGATCCGCCGCGACCTTGAGGAACTCGCGAGCCTGGGCGAGATCGAGCGCGTGCACGGCGGTGCCCGCAGCGCACAGGGTCGCCCCCATGCGATGCTGCGCCATGAGTACTCGCACAGCGAAAAGCGCACCAAGCATGCCGAGGAAAAGCTGCAGATTGCGTGCCGTGCCGTGGATCTCATCGAGGAAGGCTCGACCATCTTTTTGGGTACGGGCACCACGGTGGAGCAGATGGCCTCGATGCTGCCGGCGTTTCGCCTGCGTATTGTGACTAACTCGCTTTCGGTTTTTAACCTGCTCGAGGAGCGCGAGGACTGCGATCTGTGTCTCGTGGGCGGCATGTACCGTCGCCGTACCGCTGCTTTTGTGGGCTCCACGGCCGAGGACACCCTGCGTGCGCTGGGGATCGACGCGGCCTTTATCGGCGCGAACGGCATCCTGGACGGCGACGTATCCACGTCCAACATGGATGAGGGCCGCATTCAGCAGCTCGCCTTTAGCAAGGCCGACTCGCGCTACCTGATCGCCGACTCCAGCAAGATCGGCAAGCGTGACTTCTACACCTTCTGCCGTCTGGACAGCCTGGACGCCGTAGTATGCGAGCCGAGCATCTCGGCAGAAGACCGCGCCGCCATCGAAGAACACACGCAGGTCATCTGCTAGCTAGCGCTGCAGGCGATACTTCTGCCCCCTGCCGGCGCCTTCGACTGTCGCCAGGCCTGTCTCAACGAGTTTTTTGAGGATGCGATTGAGCTTCGAGCGGCTGAAGCTCACTTTGGCCGCAAGCTCACTTGTCGATTGAGGATGTGCTCCACTCAGCAGCTCGAATACGATAAGATCGTCGCCTTTGAGCCCGGGATTATCCATGAGTAGGGGAAGCGTGACCACAATGGCGTTATCCGAAACTTGAAACCGGGGCTTTTTGACGCTGTCCTTATAGGTGTCGCGAATTCGCATGATGCCCGTTCCAAAGGCCTCGATAAGACCCAGGCGCAAAAAGACCTCGGCAAGAATACGATTGCGTCTAACGGATAGCATGTCGGACAGATATTCATCGACGGTCATGCTTGCCGGCAAGCCGCCGGGCGAAGCGACTTCCACACGGTCGTCGAACATTGAGATGCGGATGTGTGCGGGCACATCCCAAGTCCTATGAACGACTGCATTGGTAATGGCCTCGCGGAACGCTTCGAGCGGAATGAGCTCCTTGTGGATCCTCTCCATTCCCTGGATCTCTTCGTAACAGTACTGAGTTTCGAAAAGCTCAAGGGCTCCGTCAATTTCCGCCAGAACGGATGCATGCTCAAGAGTTTTGCGCTGCTTAATGAGGTTGATGGTGTCGCCAAACACCGCCATGTCGATACCTGGGAAATCGTTCTCGTCCGCGAGCAGTTCTGCCGCGTTGTTGTAGGTTCCGGTCTCATCGAGCAGGCCAAGGGTTTTGAGAGTATCGGTTGTGAACGACTGAAGCGAAAGTTTTGCTGTTAGGCGATTCTCTAAAACGGTGAAAGATAAATCTTGTTTGTTTGCCGGGAGCTGCTCAAAGGAGAGATTTTGACCCTCGAGTACAAGACGCGAAAGGCCTAGGGTATCAACTGGGATGGTCGCGGTGTCATTGCGCTTGTAAGCCTTCGAGCGGTATAGGTAAGGCTTCGATTTGCCGGGAAAGACCGTAAGCTCCACGGTTGCGTCGGGCTCGTTGGTCTTTAGGGAATAATCGGGCTGGGGGATGATCGAATCGTTAATCTTGTTTTCGATATCCAGGCAGGTCTGCTTGGGGTCATCGAGGCCAACGGCTTTTCCGTCGTCGTTAATTCCAAATAGAACGCGTCCTCCCGTGCCATTTGCATAAGCGGAGACGGTTTTAAGGAACGAATTGGTGACGCATTCCTTGAATTCAAGATCTTTGGATTCTTGCATCGTGTTACTCCGTTTCGCTTCAATTTGACCTGAAAATGACACGTAAAATTTTACACGTCATTTTTCAGGTCAAAATTATGACACGAAAAATTTGCGTGTCATTTTACGTGTCAAAGTGACGCGAAATGACGTGCAAATGCGCGCAGGCGAGGCGTCCAGCTTAAAACCTAGACCAAGCGGGCGTAATCCTGCGATTGGTGGAAAACGTGAGCGATGTAGATCGTTTCGCGTTCAAACTTGTAAAGACACACGTAGTTGTTGACGGGAAACGATCGGTAATTGCGCGCCGCCAACTCACGTATGTGTGAGAGGGGTCGTAGGAGCGGCTGCTCGCGAAGCAAATCAAGCTGATATTCAAACTCAGCAACGAAATTGCCAGCTGCGCGCGGATTCTTTAGGATTTGGGCAAGGTATCCGACGATACTCTCGTACTCATACCGCGCGCTTTTGAGAATTACGACGTTATAAGCCATATTTGTCTCGTATCGAGGTCGCGAAGGGATCGTAGTCGCTGTAGTCGCCTTGCGAGATCTCATCTTCTGCCAACATCATGCGAGATAGCAGCTTGGCTTTGGCGATTTCGTCTTGCATGAGGCGATACTGGTCGCTGCTGATGCAGTGCATGGCCTCGTAGCCGTTTTTGGTAACGGTGACGTCGCGCTCAGACTCAACAAGCGCGGTAAATGCAGCGGTGTCCTTCATGTCTCGGACGGGCACACAAGCGGGCATATGAACCTCCTTTGCGATGGGACATAATTATACCACGGTGTGCCTACGCTGCTAGTACCGTTGAATTGTCTCGATCTGTAACAGTTGGGGGAGAAAAGTTCAGCTAGATGTTATAGATCGAGATTTTCTGCCTGGCCGATTCCGTTTGTCTCGATCTGTAACGGGTGGAGGCAAAAATCTCGGTTACCTGTTACGGATTGAGATTGAGTGGATTGACCTGCGTGTTTGTCTCGATCTGTAACAGGT
>CABTZM010000125.1 GCA_902489295.1 uncultured Collinsella sp. | reverse complement strand
CGGCCAAAAGGTGGTCCACCAACAAGAGGGGCCCCGCCCCCGGCATTCCGCCCCCCGCTCCGCCCGCCGGCCCCGCCGTGCTGTCCCCGGTGCTCGCCTCACTGCTTATCCCGAGCCTGGGCATCTTTGGCGCCCTCAAGGCACTCGGCGTCATCTTCTTTGTGACGATCGCCGCCTCCGCCCTGTTCCTGAAGGCCCCCGAGGCCGGCTGGCTGCCCGAGGGCTTCGAGGCCCCCAAGGGCGGCGCGCACGCCGGCACCTTCGGTGACCTCACCCCGGGCGAGATGGTCAAAACCCCGCGCTTTTGGGTCCTCATCGTCACCTTCGCCTTTGCCGCCACCGCGGGCACCCTGCTCGTGGGCAAGGTTGCCTCCATCGCCGCCGTCCAGCTCTTCGCCGACCCCACGAGCGCCGCGGCTGTCGCCCTCGGCGGCGTGGTGGTCTCCGTCAACACCTGCGCCAACCTGGTCGGCCGTCTGTCCTTTGGCCAGATCATCGACAAGCTCGGCGCCTACAAGTCGCTGCTCATCAGCCTCGTCGTGACCATCGTCGCGCTCGTCATCATGTCGATGAGCTTTACGCAGAGCATGTTCTTTGTGGCGCTCGCCCTGCTTGGCTTTAGCTTTGGCGCCCTGCTCGTCATCTCCCCGCCGCTCACCGGTGGCGCCTTTGGCACCAGCAACATCGGTGTCAACTACGGCATCATGTTCCTGGGCTACGCCGCTTCTACCTGGATCAGCCAGCCCATCACTGCCGTGCTGTATCACGCTGAGGCCGGCAGCGCCGCCTACCAGCAGTCCTTCTACGGCGCCATCGTGATCGCCGCCATCGCCGTCGTGCTCACCGTCTACATGATGGTCTCCGACAGCAAGAAGAAGTCCGCCTAGTTTTACCGATGCGACAAAGGGACAGTCCCTTTGTCGCATTCCACCGGTCACCAGTATTAAGGAGTCGAAATGTCTGAGCTCAACCCCGTCCGCATTGCCGTTATCGGCGCCGGCGCCATGGGCCGCAACCACATCCGCTTTGTCACCGAGGAGCCCGAGGCCGAGCTCGTCGCCATCGCCGACGCCTTTGAGGGCGCCCGCGCCACGGCCGAGACCGCCGGCGTACCGTTTTACACCGATCCCGCTCAGATGATGGACGAGGTCAAACCCGAGGCCGTCATTATCGCCACCCCCAACGACCTGCACCTGGGCGTTGCCCGCGAGGCCATCAAGCGCAACATCGTGCCGCTGGTCGAAAAGCCGATCTCCAACGACCTCGAGGATGCCCAGGCCTTCGCCGCCGAGGCCGAGACCGCCGGCGTGCCCGTGCTCGTGGGCCAGCACCGTCGTCACAACCCCTTCGTCAACAAAGCCAAAGAGATCATCGAGTCCGGCGAGCTGGGCAAGCTCACCGTGTCGAGCTTCCACTACATGATCTATAAGAATGACGAGTACTTTGATGTCGAGTGGCGCCGCAAAAAGGGTGCCGGCCCGATCCTGGTTAACTTGGTTCACGACGTGGACCTGCTCCGCTACCTGCTGGGCGAGCCCATCGCCGTCCAGGGCATGCAGTCCAGCGCCGCCCGCGGTTTTGAGACCGAGGACTCCGCCGTGGTCAACGTCCGTTTTGCCGATGGCGCGCTTGCGAGCATGACCATCTCCGACGCCACCGCCAGCCCCTGGAACTGGGAGGCAACCGCTCGCGAGGATCCGCAGTACCGCCCCTTCGACGCCGACGCCTACTTTATCGGCGGAACCTTGGGTGCCCTTTCGCTGCCCCGCCTGCATCAGTTCTCCTACGACGGCGCCTCCAACTGGCACAAGCCGCTGCAGATGGAGATTCCGGCCGTCGACCCGGCGCTGCCGCACAAGATGCAGCTCAAGCACTTTGTGAAGGTCGTCCGCCGCGAAGTTGAGCCCGTCGTAACCCCCGCCGATAACGTCAAGACGCTCACGCTTCTCAACGCCATCAAGGAGGCCGCCGAGACCGGCCAGCTCGTCGAGCTGTAGCACCTTAGGACAGGCCGCGGCAAACACCCACGCCGAACCCCTCGGCCCGCCAGCAACAAGCCCCTCTTCTTCGCCCCACGAGCAGCCTCCTGCCCGCGGGGCTTTTTGGTACTTCGCCGACGATTTTCTAAAGCGGGGGCCATTTTGCACCTCAGCTTGATTCGTCCGCCACGAAATGGGCCTATCTACTACGTTTAACCGATTACCCTCAACCATGCCGGATTTCGTAAAATCAAAACCGCAGGTAGACGGGTTGCGTATTTTCGGAAAAACCAGGTATGGTCGACCCATGCGGTTCAAACGTAGTAGATAGGCCGTTTTCGTGGCGCGGCCCCAAAACAGTCTTTTGGGGCGGGTGGTATCCTTGGTAGCCCTGTGCTGCAAACGCACCTTAAACGCAAGGAGTCCCATGGATCTTATCGCCCAGCTCGCCCGCGAGCTCAACCTTAAGGCCGCCAACATCGAGGCTGCCGTCAAGCTCATTGACGAGGGCAACACCATCCCCTTTATCTCGCGCTACCGCAAGGAGGCCACGGGCGGTATGGACGACGTCGCCCTGCGCGCGCTCGACGAGCGCCTGACCTACCTGCGCAATCTTGAGCAGCGCAAGGAAGACGTCATCCTGCTCATCGACGCCCAGGGCAAGCTCACGCCCGAGCTCGAGCAGCAGATTCGCGAGGCCACGCAGCTCCAGCGCGTCGAGGACCTCTACAAGCCCTACCGCAAAAAGCGCATGACTCGCGCGCAGAAGGCTCGCGAGGCCGGCCTGGAGCCGCTCGCCAACATGATCATCATGCAGGCCTCCGCCAAGGGCAGCGCGCTCGACGCCGCCGCGGCCTACGTCAACGAGGAGGCCGGCTTCGACACCGCCGAGAAAGCGCTTGCAGGTGCGGCCGACATCGTGGCCGAGACGGTGGCCGAGGACCCCGAGAACGTCGCCGACCTGCGCGCCTTTACGCAAAACACCGCCGACATCGTCGTCGAGGCCACCGCCCCCGCCGAGAAGACTCCCTACGAGCCCTACTACAACTTTGACGAGCCGCTGCGCCGCATCCCCAACCACCGCGTGCTGGCCATCGACCGCGGCGAGCGCGAGGGCAAGCTCCGCGTGCGCGTGAACGTCGACGGCGCTGCTGCCACGGCGCGCCTCGGCAGCCGCTGGCCCCGCCGCCAGGGCGTCTTCGCGCCCGTCTTTGACGCCGCCATCGCCGACGGCTACAAGCGTTTAATGGCCCCCTCGCTGGAGCGCGAGGCCCGCGCCAAACTCACCGTTCGCGCCCAGACCGAGGCCATCAACGTCTTTGCCAAGAATCTCGAGGGCCTGCTCTCGGCGCGTCCCGTCCGTGGCGCCCGCGTGCTCGCGCTCGACCCGGGCTACCGCACCGGCTGCAAAGTCGCTGTCATGGACGAGACCGGTAAGCTGCTCGACCACGGCGTGGTCTACCCCACCAAGCCGCGCCACGACGTCGCCGGCACCAAGCGCGAGCTCGCCCGCCTCGTCAAGAAGGATGCCGTCAACACCATCGTCATCGGCAACAGCACCGCCAGCCGCGAGACGGAGGAAGTCGTCTCGGAGTTCATTGCCGAGCAGGCGCCCGGCTTGCGCTATACGATCGTGAACGAGGCCGGCGCGTCGGTGTACTCCGCCTCTGAGCTCGCGAGCCAGGAGTATCCCGATCTGGATGTCACCGTGCGTGGCGCCATGAGCCTGGGCCGCCGCCTGCAGGACCCGCTGGCGGAGCTTGTCAAGATTCCGCCCCAGTCCATCGGCGTGGGCCAGTACCAGCACGACCTTGACCAGTCCGAGCTTTCGCGCACCCTGGGCCACGTGGTGGAGGACGTCGTCAACCGCGTGGGTGTCGACGTGAACACCGCGAGCGCGAGCCTGCTGGGCTACGTATCGGGCATCACGCCGAGCGTGGCCAAGAACATCGTGGCCTACCGCGAGGAAAACGGCGCCTTTACCGATCGCCGCCAGCTCAAGAAGGTCCCCAAGCTGGGACCCAAGGCATATCTCAACGCCGCGGGCTTCCTGCGCATCAGCGGTGGCAAGAACCCGCTCGATGCCACGAGCGTCCACCCCGAGAGCTACGAAGTAGCCACGTCCGTCCTGGAGCGTGCCGGCGTTGCGGCCAGCGAGCTCAGCCGCGGCGGCGTGCCCGACATCGAGCGCCGCCTGGGCAGCATCTCGGCGCTGGCAAGCGACCTGGACTGCGGCACCCTAACGCTCATCGACATCGTCAACGAGCTCAAGAAGCCCGGCCGCGACCCGCGCGACGACGCGCCCGAGGTGGTCTTTAGCCGCTCGGCGCTTTCCATCGACGATCTGGAGCCCGGCATGGAACTCAAGGGCACGGTGCGCAACGTTGTGGATTTTGGCGCGTTCGTCGACGTGGGCGTGCACCAGGACGGCCTCGTACACATCTCCAAGCTGGCCAACCGCTTCGTCAAGCACCCCAGCGACGTGGTGCGCGTCGGTGACACGGTCAAGGTGTGGGTCGAAAAGGTCGATCGCGACCGCAAGAAAATCTCCCTCACCATGGTGCAGGGGAAGTAAACCGCCAAAGCAAGGGTCCCCCCTCTCGCGACGTGCAAAATCGCGAGTATTCTGCAAATTCCACCGTTCCGGATGCCCCTCAGAGACGAAAAAGCAAGAAACAGCCCCCGTTTTAGCGTCATCAGAGCCAAAACGGGGGCTGTTCCATGCTTCACCCAGCTGGTAAAAGCCTTTACCTTGCTGAATACTCTCAATTTTGCACGGCGCAGGCGGGGGTACCTTTGTCCACGGCAGGATATGGAAGCCTATCACCAACCTACCGGCAAGTTCGTGTCGGCAGCCCCGGCCTTTCCTTTGCCTAGCGCGACCCTCGCGAAGCGCGTGAGCGATAGGGAAAGGAAAGGCCGGGGCGAACAACCCGCGATGTAGTCAGCGTTCGCGTTACGGCAGGATATGGAAACCGAGCGAGGCGATATCCTTGGCAAAACCGCGCACGGTATCGAGCGAGACCTCGTACGGGTCACGGCCGATGTTCTTACGCTTGGCCAGGATGCTGTTGGGCACCGTGATGATCTGGCAACCGCATCCTTCCGCCTGGTAAATATTGATAAGCTCACGCGTGGACGCCCACAGGACCTCGCAGTTGGGCTTGGCGGCGGCCTTCTTCACCGACTCCGTCATAAACGGAATGGGATCGACGCCGGTGTCAGCGATACGGCCGGCAAAGAGCGAGATGATGGACGGCGTCTCGGCATCAACGGCCTCGACCATCTCGTCGACCTGCGTAGGCGTAAAGATGGTGGTGACGTTGACCTTGATGCCATCGGCCGAAAGCTTGCGCACCAGCTCGGCGGTGGACTCGCCCTTGGTAGTCACGCACGGAATCTTGACGTAGACGTTCTCGGCCCAGGTAGCGATCTCGCGGGCCTCGACCTCCATGGTCTCGACGTCGTCGGCAAAGACCTCAAACGAGACGGACACATCGGTGATGTGGGCCAGGACCTCCTTGGCAAACGCGCGATAATCCGTCACGCCGCCCTTCTTCATAAGGGACGGGTTGGTCGTGAAACCCTGAACGTTGCCGTTCTCGTACATGTCGAGCATGCCCTCGAGGTTTGCACCGTCAGCGAACACCTTGATTGCCATCTGCCTGATTCCTTTCGCTTGCACATGGGCGATAAACTGCTAAACACTTTACCTACGTTTATCAAGGCGTGAGCTGCGGTTTTTTATCTTCTCGGCGAACGGTATAAACACCTCAGTATTTGGATTGATAAATCGATTGAGCATGCAAAAGCAAAGAGTCGCAGTTTGAGCAAACGTCAGAAGGCGAGATTCATTAGATGAGGCCAAAATGGCGCATCGCTGTGACGGTGCCATCGTGTGCGACATCGTCGGTCACGTAGTCGGCGACTGCCTTGACCTCGGGCATGGCGTTGCCCATGGCTACAGCCGTCTCGACGGCGGCGAGCATACCCAGATCGTTGCCGGAATCGCCAAAGCCAAAGGTGCGCGCGTTGCCGGTGCGACCCAGGTATTCCAGCGCTCGCGCCACGCCCACGCCCTTGTCGATGCCCTTGGGGCTCAGCTCGCGATTCTGACCACCGGTGTTGCACAGCTCAAACTCGCGCTCGATAAAGCCGTCATCGTTGGCTACGCGAGCCAGGTCGTACGCGTTAATGCACACCTTGCCTACGCGCAAGCGGCCATCGATGCGCATCTGATCGGTGCCATGCACCACGCCGGCGCCTAGCAGAAATGACTGTTCGACACCAACTGGCTCAAGTGAATAGGTGGCACCGTTCGTCTCGAACAATGCCTCGCCGCCCGCCACAGTAATGCGACGCGCGAGCTCCTCAACAATGTCCTCGTCAATGCAGTCCTCGTGTGCCACGCGGCCCTCGACCTCGAGCGTGGCCCCCGCCAT
>CABTZM010000124.1 GCA_902489295.1 uncultured Collinsella sp. | reverse complement strand
CCTGATGGGCCCCAACGGCGCCGGCAAGTCCACCCTCGGCCATCTGGTCATGGGCGACCCCGTCTACACCGTCAACGACGGCCGCATCGTCTTTGACGGCCAGGACATCACCGAGCTCACCACCGACAAGCGCTCGCGCGCCGGCCTGTTCCTGAGCTTCCAAGCCCCGGCCGAGATCCCTGGCGTGCCGCTGTCGAGCTTCCTGCGCGCCAGCATCGCCGGCCGCCCCGGTCTGGAGATGAAGGGCAAGGAGTTCCGCCGTCGCGTCAAGGAGCTCGCAGCCGAGCTCAACATGGACACCGCCTACCTCAACCGCGAGCTGGGCGTGGGCTTCTCGGGCGGCGAGAAGAAGAAGGTCGAGATGCTCCAGCTCTTGCTGCTGCAGCCCAAGCTCGCCATTCTGGACGAGACCGACTCGGGCCTGGACGTCGACGCGCTTTCTACCGTCAGCCACGGCATGGACGCCTACCGCAAGAGCTGCGACGGCTCCATGCTCATCATCACGCACAACACGCGCATCTTGGAGCACCTGGATGTCGACCGCGTCCACGTTATGGTCAAGGGCCACATCGTGCGCGAGGATGATGCCTCGCTGATTCCCTGGATCGACAAGAACGGCTTTGAGACCTTCGAGCATGAGGCCGCCGAGCAGCGCGCCCAGGCCGAGGCCGCCGCTGCCGAGCAGCAGGCGTAAAGGGGCGACGCAATGACCAAGAACCGCACCGAGGTCGCGGACATCGATCGCAGCCTCTACGACTTCACCTATGGCGAGGAGGGATTCGAGCGCCTCGACGCCGGCATCACGCCCGACATCGTGCGCGAGATCAGCGCCAAAAAGGACGAGCCGCAGTGGATGCTCGACCTGCGCTTAAAGTCCCTCGAGATCTTCAATCGCTTCCCGGATCCGACGTGGGGCCCCTCCATCGAGGGTCTGGACATGGACAACATCGTCACCTACGTCAAGCCCAACACCGACCAAAAGCACGACTGGGAGTCGGTGCCCGACGACATCAAGAACACCTTTGAACGCCTGGGCATCCCCGAGGCCGAGCGCAGCTATCTGGCAGGCGTCGGCGCGCAGTACGACTCCGAACTGGTCTACCACAACATGCAGGACACCGCGTCCAAGATGGGCATCGTCTATTCCGGTATCGAGGAGGCCCTGCACGACCCGCAGTGGGAGCCGCTCATCCACGAGAAGTTCATGACGCTCATCCCGCCCACCGACCACAAGTTTGCGGCCCTGCACGGCGCCGTGTGGTCGGGTGGCTCGTTTGTCTACGTGCCCAAGGGCACCAAGCTCGACTTCCCGCTGCAGAGCTACTTCCGCCTTAACGCCAAGGGTGCCGGCCAGTTTGAGCACACGCTCATCATCGTCGAGGATGACGCCGACCTGCACTTTATCGAGGGCTGCTCCGCGCCCAAGTACAATGTGGCGAACCTCCACGCCGGTGCCGTCGAGCTCTTTGTGGGCAAGCGCGCGCACCTGCGCTACTCGACCATCGAGAACTGGTCCAAGAACATGTACAACCTCAACACCAAGCGTGCGCGCGTGGACGAGGACGGCGACATCGAGTGGATCAGCGGCTCCTTCGGCAGCCACGTGGGCTACCTCTACCCCATGAGCGTGCTCAACGGCCGCCGCGCCCGCTCCAGCTTTACCGGCATCACCTTTGCAGGCGCCGGCCAGAACCTCGACACCGGTTGCAAGGTCGTGCTCAACGCGCCCGAGACCTCGGCGACCGTCGAGACCAAGGGCATCTCCAAGAGCGGCGGCATCCAGACCTTCCGCAGCTCCATCGTGGCCACGCCCAAAGCCGAGGGCTCCAAGGCAACCGTGAGCTGCCAGTCGCTGATGCTCGACGACCAGAGCCGCTCCGATACCATCCCGGCCATGGATATCCGCGCCAAGAACGTAGACATCGGCCACGAGGCAACTATCGGCCGCATTGGTGACGACAAGGTCTTTTACCTGATGAGCCGCGGTATCTCCGAGGAAGAGGCCCGCACCATGATCGTCAACGGCTTTGCCAACCCGGTCTCCAAGGAGCTGCCGCTGGAGTACGCCGTCGAGATGAACAACCTGATCAAGCTCGAGATGGAAGGAGCGATCGGATAATGAAACAGACCACGAACACCGCTGCCACCACCCTCGAACAGGTCAACGCGATGCCGGCTGCCACTTGGGGCTGGCTGAAGATGAACCAGACCAAGCTCGAGCTTTCCGACGAGCTTGCCGCCGCCCCCGCCGAGACCGTTGAGGTCGAGGGCCTGGACGAGCAGTTTGCCGGCGCGGACGACGCGTTCGACACGGCCATGGACGCCATGGCCGAGCGCTTCCCCGAGCGCCGCGCCTCCGCCCCCGGCGACGCCGCCGATCGAGCCCGCATCACGCCCGAGACCGAGCTCGACGTGCCCGCCACCTCCGTCTACCAGGCAGGCGCCATCAAGCTCGAGGAGGAGCTCTCCCCCGCCGAGGCCTTCGAGACCGGCATGGGCGAGGCCGCCTACGCCTATCTGACCGACCACGCCACCAAGCGCATCGTCATCGATGTGCCTGCATATAAGCACGCCACGACCACCGTGCGCGTGAGCGGCGTCGACGCGGCTGCTGCGATTGCCGCCATCGACGTCGTCACCCGTCTGCAGGCCACGCTCGACCTGAACATTGCCCTTGACTCCCCCGTTACCGGCGAGGGCGTCGTGGGCTCCGTGCTGCGCGTGTGCGCCCACGAGTACGCCACCGTCAACGTGACCTGCACGCAGACACTCGACGACAGCTGGATCGCGCTCGACGACACCGGCCTGTTTTTGGACGAGGGCGCGCGCATCAACGTGCAGCACACCGTCCTTGGCGCCGGCGCCAGCGCCACCGGCCTTGCCGGCGACCTGCTGGGCGACACCGCCAAGGTAACGATCGACACTGATTACCTGGGTGCTCGCGAGCAGGTGCGCGACTTTAACTACGAGCTGCGCCACCGCGGCCGCAAGACCGAGTGCGAGATCGACGCCAACGGCGTGCTGACCGGCACATCCAAGAAGGTCTACCGCGGCACCATCGACCTCGTGCACGGCTGCAAGGGCGCAACCGGAACCGAGCGCGAGACGGTGCTTTTGGCCAACAAGGGCGTCGACAACAAGACCGTCCCCGTCATCCTGTGCGACGAGGACGATGTCGCCGGCAACCACGGCGCCACGATCGGCCACGTCCGCGACGAGCAGCTGTTCTACCTTGCCTGCCGCGGCCTTGACCAAAACGCCGCCGAGGACCTGTTCATCCGCGCCAAGCTGGAGGACGCCGCACTTACCGCCGCCGATGAGCGCATCCGCGCCGCCGTCGTCCGCCTGGGCAACAACCTGATCGATAACTTTGAAGAGGAGCTCGCATGATCGACACCGAGCACGTTAAATGCGATACCTGCACAGCCCCCGAGCCCATGGAGCTCGACGCCAGCGACGAGGCTTCGCGCGGCTGGCCTACCGTGGACATCGAGACCAACCCCTACATGGCGCAGTTCCCGCTGTTCCAGCAGCACCCAGAGATCGCCTTCCTCGATAGCGCCGCCACCGCGCAGCGCCCTGCCTGTGTGCTCGACGCCGAGCGCGACTTCTATCAGCGCATGAACGCCAACCCCCTGCGCGGCCTGTACTCGCTGTCCGTCGAGGCCACCGAGGCCATCGCGAAGGTCCGCCAGCAAATCGCCGACGTCATCGGCGCCCCCAACGCCAACGAGATCGTCTTCACCCGCAACACGAGCGAGTCGCTCAACCTGGTCGCCAAGAGCTTTGCGCCCACAGTGCTCGAACCGGGCGACGAGGTCGTCATCACTATCATGGAGCACCACTCCAACCTGATTCCGTGGCAGCAGGTCTGCCGCGAGACCGGCGCCAAGCTCGTCTACCTCTACCCCACCAAGACCGGCCAGCTCACCACCGAGGAGGTTCTTGCCAAGGTGGGTCCCAAGACCAAGATCCTGGCCGTGGGACAGGTCTCCAACGTGCTGGGCGTCGAGAACCCGGTCAAGAACCTCGGCAAACTCGTGCACAAGTACGGCGGCTACCTGGTCGTCGACGGTGCGCAGTCGCTGCCGCACATGCCGGTCGATGTGGCCGACCTGGGCGCCGACTTCTTTGCCTTTAGTGCGCACAAGGCCATGGGCCCCATGGGCATCGGCGTGCTGTGGGGCAAGATGGACCTGCTCAACGCCATGCCGCCCATGCTCACCGGTGGCGAGATGATCGATTCGGTCACCGAGCAGGACGCCGTCTGGGCGCCCGTCCCCGAGAAGTTCGAGGCCGGCACGCAGGACGCAGCCGGCATCTTCGCCACGGGTGCGGCTCTCGATTACCTGGTCAACACCGTGGGCTACGAGAACATCCAGGCCCGTGAGCAGGCACTCGTCCACTACCTGATGGGCGAACTCATGCAACTCGACTTTGTCCAGATCATCGGTTCCATCTACTGGGACAACCACCATGGCGTCGTGAGCTTCAACGTCAAGGGCATCCACCCGCACGACGTCGCGAGCATCATGGACATGGACGGTGTGTGCATCCGCGCCGGCCACCATTGCGCACAGCCGCTGCTCACTTGGCTGGGCGTCGAGAACCTCGCCTGCTGCCGCACCAGCGTCGCCTTCTACAACGACAAGGCCGATATCGACAAGTTCATCGCCGGCCTGCATCACGTTTGGAGCACGTTCAATGGGTAATCTGTACACCTCCACCACGTTTATGGAGCACAACTCGCATCCCGACTACAAGTACGAGATGGACGCTCCCACGCACGAGCACGACGGCATCAACCCCAGCTGCGGCGACGAGCTCACCTTGCAGCTGCGCGTCGAGAACGGTGTGATCGAGGAGGCCGCTTTTACCGGTCACGGCTGCGCCATCAGCCAGGCCAGCGCCGACATCATGGCCGACCTCATCACCGGCGAGACGGTTGAGGAGGCACGCCGCCTGGCCGAGCTCTTCCTGGCCATGATCCGCGGCGAGCAGCTCTCCGAGGAGGATCTGGAGGACCTGGACGAAGCCGCCCAGCTCCAGGACATCTCGCACATGCCCGCCCGCGTTAAGTGCGCCGAGCTCGCCTGGCGCACCCTCGACGGCATGCTCACGGGACAAAATAATCAGTAGTATTTGTCCCAAATCTTAAGAATTTTGTTGGCCGAATCGCTTGACAAGAGTGGTTCGGCCATTTTCTATTCCGAGCCCTCAGCCTGAGCATTCACCCGCGCATAAGCGCGCACGATACGAGAGACGGTACTCTTGCTGATTCCCGTATACCGTTCGATCTCGCGCACCGTGTAGCCGCCATCGTGCAGGGCGAAAACGATTCCGTCTCGCCGCGAGGGTGCTACGGTCTTGAGTTCGTTGAGCGGCACACCCAGGCGCTTCGCCATCTTGTCGGCAAACGCACGCCGCTCCCACTCTGTCTCATCCATATCGTGAATCACCGGATCGGAACCATCGGGCATCGACAGAGAATAATCCAGAAACCCCTTGGCAGACTCAAAGAGCTCAAGCACACAAGAAGGGTCCGAGAATCCCCTCGTCGTATCGTTGTCATACGCTCGCAGATACTCGGCAAAGCTGCTCCAGGGATAACGCTCGATCAGGGCGATACCCGCCTCCTGCGGATTAGCGTGAACATAGCGAATGGCAGCCATTAGATAACGATCGGTATCGAGCGAGCGCCGGTCAAAACGGTTCTGAAACAGATGGCCCGTGCGCCCCGTGCGTTTATTGAACCGCCGCGCGTACGTCAAGAGCAGCCGGTGCATCGCCGCGCTCATCGCGTCCTCGTAATCTGCAAGCACCAAATGCACGTGATTGCCCATAAGGCACCAGGCGATAACCGTCACGCCCGCCTCGCGGCAGCACTCGCGCATCAGCTCCAAAAACTCCCACCGGTCTTCATCGTCCTCAAAGATGAGCTGCTTGCCCGTACCGCGGGCACAGACATGGTAAAAGCCGGTAACCGTTCTCCAAACGCGCTGCATGGCGCTCCCTTCGCCGGGATCTGCTTGCCATCCAATACAGCACGATTGAAGCGTGCCATCAAAACATTCACTCAAAACAATACTCTCGCGCGGCCAAAGGCAGTAAACGGGCGGCGAACGGCACCGTTGCAACAGGTCAACCCCTGCAACACTTACAAGAGCTGGCCAAAAGCTTGCCCAAGACGAACCCCCTCTACGGAAGTTCGCGACCACAGAACATATAGTTAAACCGTTTCAATTAAAACTTCCGGACTTCTCGCTACGAAAACTGAGCCGTTCGCCGAATATTCCGTGCATTTCGCGGTATTATAGGGGCTGCATGTCATGTCCCTTTCGAAGGGTCGCCCGGCAATCGCCAGCCACGACCCCCAGACGGGACGCCAACACGATAGAGAGGAGAGGCATGCAGTACTCACAGGAAGTGGAGAACATGTGCCCCGT
>CABTZM010000123.1 GCA_902489295.1 uncultured Collinsella sp. | reverse complement strand
GCGCCGCATGACGTCGGCGGACGAGGCGATGCGCCCGCCGACGAATAGCACCGAATTGGTTACTTCTTGCTCTCGGGCAAGACCAGATCCACGGCAGCGTCCTTGGCAGCATCGATGTGCTGAGCCACGACCGGCGTCTGCGGAAGGATCAGGTTAAGGACAATGGCCATGATGGCGGTGGGGGTCACGGCATTGGAGCCGATGACGGTGGACACCCAGGCGGGCATACCCTCGCCGGCAAGGCAACCGCTGGCCATCCAGATACCCAGACCAAAGACGACGGAGGTGCCGACGATGGTGGTAGTGCGCTGCGTGAGGCCCTCGCGGGTGAACATGCGCACGCCGTTCATGGTGATGGTGCCAAAGACGCCGACGGTCGCGCCGCCGATGACGGGCTGCGGGATAGCGGAAAGGACGGCAGAGAGCTGCGGGAACAGACCGGCGATGGCAAAGACGGCCGCGATGATCACAAAGACCCACTTGTTGACGACCTTGTTGGAGCAGATGATGCCCACGTTCTGGCCAAGGGCGCTGGTGGGAAGACCGCCCAGCAGGCCGCCGACCATAGAGGTGAGGCCCTGGGACACGATAGCGCCGGAGAGCTCGCGCTCGGTGGGCATACGGTCGATGGAGCCCAGGCAGGCGGCGGAGACGTCACCGATAACCTGGATGGCAACCATGGGGAACACGACGGCGAGGGTAATGCAGACTTCGGGATCAAACTCGAGCGCGTAGGGCATGAGCTTGGGAAGGGCGAAGACCTGAGCGGTGGCGACGCTGGAGAAGTCGATCATGCCAAAGGGGATCGAAACGATCATGCCAACGATCATGCCAAAGAACACGGATCCCAGCTTGAGCGTGCCCTTGCCAAAGTTGGCGAGCGCAAAGACCACGGCGAAGGTGATAAGAGCGACGCACCAGGCCTGCGGAGTGCCCCACAGCGGCGTACCCATACCGCCGGCCATATACTTGACGGCCGTGGGATACAGCGAAACGCCGATGGAGAAGATGACCGTACCGGTCACGACGGGCGGGAACAGCCACTTGATCTTGCTGTAGGCCAGACCAAAGAGGACCGCGACGGCGCCGCCGACGATCTCGCCGCCCAGCAGCGCACCAAAGCTAAAGCCCGAGGCACCCATGGCCTGCAGAGCCGGCAGGAACGCGAACGAAACGCCCATGACGATGGGCAGGCCGCCGCCGATGCGACGGAAGGGAGCGAAGGCCTGAAGGGCCGTATCGATCGCCGAAAGAATGAGCGCGACCTGGATGATGTCGGTACTCTGCTGGCTATTAAAGCCGTAGACGCCGGCCATGATGACAGCCGGGGTGATGATGCCGGCATACGATGCCAGTACGTGCTGAAGGGCACACGGGATCATTTCCTTAACGGGAGGCATGCCTTCGCGAGTGAACAGGGCTTCAGTGCCGTTCTTAACCGTCTCCTGGGTCATTTGACCACCAATCCTCGAAATAGTTGTTTTCGCATCTAACGCTCTATTGTGACGCAGTGCGGGGTTGAGGTTGTGCCTTCGTTGCATATCGTATTAAAGATGGTTCTCATTCTCAATAATAATTTTTTGTTATCAGACTATTCTTCGGCTAAAATAACTCGTTTCCGCAGGTCAAGAAAGTGTCTGTTCAAAATAACATCTAACTTTTCTTTTGGTCGACCGTTTACCGCCAAAATCATACCGTTCGTCTGCATTACGTCATGTACCTGCGGATATACGAGATGATGAGCAGCGTGTTACCATGAGAAAAAATTGTTATGAACATTTCCGATTTCACCCAAAGGAGTTGCCCGTGAACGAGACCGTACGCCGCTTTTTGCCGATGGTCGATTTCCTGGAGCAGATACTCGGTAAGAACAGCGAAATCGTGCTGCACGATTTCTCGGATCCCGACCACGCCATCGTCGATATTCGCAACGGCATCGTGAGCGGCCGTAAGATCGGCGGTCCTGCCACCGATCTGGCGCTCAAGATCATGCACGACCCCAAGTATCGCGACCTGCCGTTTATTACGGGCTACGAGGGCCGCGGCGCCGGCGGCAAAACGCTGGAGTCGGCGACGTACTTTATCCGCGAGGATAACGAGATCGTCGGTATGCTCTGCGTCAACACCGACCTCTCGACCGTGCGCTCCATCAACACCATGGCGCAACAACTCATGGCATGCTTCGACGCGGCGCCGACGCGCACGGAGCCCGCCCCTATCGAGGTCGAAAGTCTTTCGGAGTCTACACAGGAGCTCATCGACCGCAGCATTGCCGAGTTGCTGAGCGCGCGCGGGCTGGATGTAGCGTCGCTTGGTCAGAGCGACCGCGTGGACGTCATTCGCCACCTCAACGGCAACGGGGTGTTCATGCTCAAGGGCGCTGTGGCCTGCGCCGCCACCGCGCTGGGCATTTCGGAGCCCAGCGTATACCGCTACCTGCAAAAAGTCCGCAAGGAAGGCTAAACGTGATCCCTTGGGGACGAAGGGAAACGGATCATTTTTGTCGCATCACTTGACAAAAGACCCTGCAGCTCGCACGCGCTGCAGGGTCTTTTTGCATGTCATGTTTAGTTGTTACCAACACCTTAGAGAGCGGCGACAACCTCGATCTCGACCAGACCGCCAGCCGGAAGGGCGGCAACCTGGAAAGCGCTGCGCGCGGGGAACGGAGCCTCGAACTTGGAGGCGTAAATCTCGTTCACGGCGGCAAAGTCGGCGATGTCGGCCAGGTAGACCGTGGTCTTGACGACATCGGCAAACGTGGCGCCGGCAGCGGTCAGCAGAGCCTCGACGTTGGCGAGGGACTGCTTGGCCTGGGCCTCGACACCCTCGGGCAGCTTGCCGGTCGCGGGATCGATGCCCAGCTGGCCGGACAGGAACACCATGTTGCCAGTCTGGATACCGGGGGAATACGGGCCGATGGCTGCGGGTGCGTTATCGGAAGACACGACGGTCTTGCTCATGTTTTTCTCCTTACAAGTAAAAGGGAACGGGAGCGCGGCGTTCACACCGGGAGGCACAGTTCGGTCTGAACACCGCGCTTGATTGGGATAGTAGGGGATGAGTTTGCCCGATGCAAGATAATTATCAGCCTTCGAGAATATTTTATCGCCCAACGGTTTCCCCGGACCGCTGAACGGTTCTCATATGAAGCAGCCAGTCCAAGCTGCTGAAGACTTTATCCCGCTTAGAGCACGGGCATCGCCTGCCGCGATGGCACCACTATACTTTTGATTATCTGAGCATTTTGAAAGGCAGGATATGACCGCAACCGCCAGTCGAACCACCAACCGTAGACCCGAGCTCTTGGCCCCCGCCGGAGGCCCGGAGCCCTTCGCCGCCGCACTCGCTGCCGGGGCAGACGCCATCTACTGTGGCATGGGCAGCTTCAACGCCCGCCGCAAGGCAACGAACTTTACCGACAAGGCCTTTGAGCAGGCCTGCCGCGCTGCACACCTGGCCGGCTCGCGCGTCTACGTCACGGTCAACATCGTCATCAAGCAGTCCGAGATGGCCGATGCGTTGCAACTCATCCATCGCTGCTCCACGCTGGGCGCCGATGCCTTCATCATCCAGGACTGGGGTCTGTTCTTTGAGGTCAAGCGCACGATGCCCGGCATCGAGACGCATATCTCGACCCAGGCGAACATCCATGACGACCGCGGAACCATCTGGTGCCGCGAGCAGGGCGCCGACCGCGTGACCCTCTCGCGCGAGCTCTCCATCGACGAGATCGCCGCCATCCACGACGCCGCGCCCGATGTCGACCTCGAGGTCTTTAGCCACGGTGCCATCTGCTTTTGCTACTCGGGTCTGTGCCTGCTGTCGAGCTTTGCCATGGCGGGCCGCTCGGCCAACCGCGGCATGTGCGCCCAGCCCTGCCGCCTGCCCTACGAGCTGATCGACGAGAACGGCCGCACGCTCTCCCCCGCCGGTCGCGAGCGCGCGCTGTGCCCGCGCGACACCAACACTTCGCAGCTTGTTCGCCGTCTGTATGACGCCGGCGCCGCATCGCTCAAGCTCGAGGGCCGCATGAAGGCGCCCGATTACGTATATTCCATCGTCGACGTGTATCGTCATCAGATTGATGACATGCTGGCCGGAACCACCGTTGCCAAGGACGAGAAAGCCGCCCGCCAGCGCCAGCTCAAGCGCTGCTTTAACCGCGACTTTACGCACGCCTATCAGGACGGCACCTCGGGCGACGAGATGATGAGCTATGAGCGTTCCAACAACCGCGGCCAGATCGTGGGCACGGTGCTGGGCAGCCGCCCGGCCAACCGCGATGTGCGCGGCCTCAAGCCCGACGACCGCCGTCGCCGCGCCGCCATCGCCCGCATTGAGCTGTTTGAGCCCGTGGGCAAGGGCGACCTGCTGGAGCTTCGCCACGATAACGAGTTTGACCAGTTCCTGACCACCATTGCCGCCGATGATGCCGCAGCCGGTGAAGTCATCGAATGTCGCGTACCCCGCAGCATGCCCGAGGGCTGCCGCGTCCGCGTGATTCGCAGTCAGCGTGCCATCGACGCCGCCGGCGCCGCGCTCAAGCGCGATGTGCTGCGCCGCCGAGCTGTTGATGTGTCCGTCGTGGCGCGTCTGGGCGAGCCGTTTACCGTTACGCTCACCTGCTGCGACGGCCCTTCGCTTACGGCCACGGCCACGGGCTTTACCGTCGAGGCCGCCAAGACCCGTGCGGTCGAGGCGTCCGATCTGGTTGAGCACGTCGGCCGCATGGGTTCCTCTCCCTTTGAGGCTGCGAGCTTTGAGGTGGCGCTCGATGAGGGCTGCGGTATGGGCTTCTCCGCCGTGCACAAGGTGCGCGCCGCCGCTTGCAAGGCGCTGGAAGAGGCCATTCTGGCACCGTACGAGGAGCGCGCCCGCACGCTCGAGCTACCGGCGACTGTCACCAATGATTCCCGCCCCGCGCCCGAGCACTACCGCGATGAGCCGCAGATCTGCGCTACCGTCACCTCGCTCGAGGCCGCCGAGGCAGCGCGGGCGGAGGGTGCAACGCGCATCTACATGACCACCGACGCGCTCGATGCGGCCAAGCTCTCCCCCGCCGATGCGTTTGAGCAGGACATCGTACCCGTGCTCGATGAGGTCTGCCGTGCCGTTGACCACGTCCGCGTTGACCCATGGGTTGTTGCCGGCGCCACGGTCGCTATTGGCAACATCTCTGAGCTTGCCCTGGCCGCCCAGGTTGGCGCCACGGCCGAGATTCGCTCTTGCCTGCCGGTGCACAACGCGCCCTGCATGGAGGCACTCGCCGAGCGCGGAGCCGGCGCGTTTTGGCTCTCGCCCGAGATCACGCTCGACGAGATTGTCTCGCTCGGCGCCGCCGCGCCCGCGGCTCTGGGCATCACCGTCTTTGGCCGTCCGCGCGTCATGACAAGCGAGCATTGCATTCTACAGGTTGCCAACGGCTGTATCCACGATTGCGCCAACTGCCGCCTGCGTGCCCGCAAACTCTCGCTCAAGAATATCGACGGAAAGGTCATGCCCGTCCGCACCGACATCCACGGCCGCTCACGCCTGTACGACGCCTACCCCATCGACCTTACGCCGCAGGTACCACAGCTGCTCGACGCCGGCGTCCGTCGTCTCATGGTGGACGGAACGCTGCTCGAGGCCGATGAGATTGGCCGTGCCGTCGCTCGCGTCCGTCGCGCTGTCGAGGCGGCTCAAGCCGGCCGCAAGCCGGCCGCCCGCCTGCGCGGGGCGACCTCGGGCTGCATGTTTGTGGGAATTAGCTAACCGAAAGGCTTACACGTGAACGAAGAACCTCAAGTCCTCTACTGCGACGCCTGGCTCATGGCCATCGACAAGCCTGCCGGCATGATCGTCCACGGCGATGGCACCGGCGAGCGTACGCTCACCGACTACGCCAGCGACCTGCTGCTGGCGATGGGCGACGGCTTTGCCGCGACCGACATGCAGCCGCTCAACCGCTTGGACCGTGACACCACCGGCGTGGTGCTGTTCTCACTCGACAAGCAGACGCAGCCCGCCTTTGACCAGATGATCATCGACCACGCGTTCGAAAAGCACTACCTGGCGCTCGCCGAGGGCAAGATCGACTGGAACGAAAAGCTCATCGACAAGCCCATCGCCCGCGACCGTCACGACAGCCGCAAGATGCGCGTCGGCGCCAGCGGCAAGCCGTCTCAAACGCGCGTGAAGGTGCTCAAACGTCTTAAGAGCCGTCGTGGCCTGCCCACGCGCTCGTATATCGATGTCGAGTTGCTCACCGGCCGCAAGCACCAGATCCGCGTACATCTGGCCAGCGAGCGCCATCCCCTGGTGGGCGATGACCTGTACGGAACGCCGCGTCCCTGCGGCCTGATGCTCCACGCCCACAGCGTGTCCTTCACGCATCCCGTAACCGGCGAGCACATCCACATCGAAGCCCCCTGCCCCTGGGAGCCCTAAAAACCACCACAAAGGGGACAGGCACCTTTGTGGTGG
>CABTZM010000122.1 GCA_902489295.1 uncultured Collinsella sp. | reverse complement strand
TACATCGTCGTCTTCCTGAACAAGTGCGACATGGTCGACGATGACGAGCTCATCGACCTCGTCGAGATGGAGACCCGTGAGCTCCTCTCCGAGTACGATTTCCCCGGCGACGACATCCCCGTCATCCGTGGTTCCGCTCTGGGCGCTCTCGAGGGCGACGCCAAGTGGATGGACGCCATTCGCGAGCTCATGAACGCTGTCGACGAGTACATCCCGACGCCTGCTCGTAACAACGACCTCCCGTTCCTGATGGCCGTTGAGGACGTTATGACCATCTCCGGCCGTGGTACCGTTGCTACCGGTCGTGTCGAGCGCGGTGAGCTCAAGCTCAACGAGCCCGTCGAGATCGTCGGCATCAAGGATACCCAGAACACCGTCGTTACCGGTATCGAGATGTTCCGTAAGTCCATGGACTTCTGCGAGGCTGGCGACAACGTCGGTCTGCTGCTCCGCGGCATCAAGCGCGAGGACATCGAGCGCGGCCAGGTTCTCTGCAAGCCCGGTTCGGTTACCCCGCACACCAAGTTCACCGGTGAGATCTACGTTCTGACCAAGGAGGAGGGCGGCCGTCACACCCCGTTCTTCGATGGTTATCGTCCTCAGTTCTACTTCCGTACCACCGACGTTACCGGTACGGTCAAGCTCCCCGAGGGCACCGAGATGGCTATGCCTGGTGACCACATCACCATCGAGGGCGACCTCATCCACCCGATCGCCATGGAGGAGGGCCTGCGCTTCGCTATCCGCGAGGGCGGCCACACCGTCGGTTCGGGCATCGTCTCCACGATCATTGAGTAAATTAGCTCTTTGATATAGCTGACTTAGAGAACCCGGCACTTATATGGGTGCCGGGTTCTTTTCTGCAATGGATGTTGAGCCGTTGCTGGTGTCGAGAGGATCGATAATGGTCCTGGATGCACCGTCGATTAGCTCTCGATGGCTTCATTGATGTGTTCCAAATATGAATGGACCCACCGAGAACCAATTGACTCGAGGTTTTCATTGACAGCACTTACGTGGAGCTGATAAAGTAACAACTCGTGCCCGTACGGGGCGGAAATGAAAGGTTCAGGATACATGCGTACTCTAGTTACTCTTGCGTGCACTGAGTGCAAGCGCCGCAACTATACGACCACCAAGAACAAGTCGACCATGCCTGATCGTATGGAGATTAAGAAGTATTGCCCCTGGTGCCGTCACCACACGCTGCACAAAGAGACTCGCTAGTCTCTAGTCACATACGCCAGTAGTTCAATTGGTAGAGCATCGGTCTCCAAAACCGAGTGTTGAGGGTTCGAGTCCTTCCTGGCGTGCCAGTCATTATTCCGTAAGCTCCCAATTGGGAGCTTACGGTTTACTCATGTATAAGCGCATTGCGCGGAGGTAACCCAAATGGCCAACAAGAAGAACAAGAAGAAGGCTCAGCAGCCGGCACCTGCCAACAACGCTGCCGCCAACTCCAAGGTTGAGGCCAAGAAGGCCGTTGCCAAGAAGAACGAGAAGGCTGCGAAGTCCAAGAAGAACGAGAAGCCTGGTTTCTTCGCCCGCACCAAGAAGTATTTCGCTTCGGTCAAGTCCGAGATGAAGCGTGTCACGTGGCCCGATAAGAAGGAGCTCGTGAACTACTCGGTCGTCGTTTGCGCTTCTCTGATCGTCGTCGGCGTCGTCATCGCTCTGCTCGATGCTGGCTTTGGCGAGGCTCTTGCTCTGTTCTCTGGATTGAGGGGCTAAACCATGTCTAAGCGTTGGTACGTCGTTCACACTTACTCTGGATACGAGAACCGCGTTAAGTCCGATCTCGAGCATCGCATCGAGACTATGGGCATGCAGGACCGTATCTTCGATATCGAGATTCCTATGGAGCGCGTCACCGAGATTAAAGAGGGTGGCAAGCGTGAGACCAAGGATTCTAAGATCTTCCCGGGTTATGTCCTGGTCCGCATGGAGATGGATGACGATGCATGGACGTGCGTTCGCAACACGCCCGGCGTCACCGGTTTCCTGGGCGGCAACGGCAAGCCCGCTCCGCTTTCCCGCGACGAGTACAACAAGATGACTCGTCGTCCCGGTAAGGGCGATTCGCCCAAGCGCACCTCGGTTGATATTCAGGTCGGCACGTCCGTCCGCGTCACCGATGGCCCGCTTACCGACTTTGATGGCAAGGTCTCCGAGGTTAACACCGAGGCTGGCAAGCTCAAGGTCACGCTGATGATCTTTGGCCGCGAGACGCCGGTCGAGCTCGACTTTAACCAGGTCGCTGTCATCGCTTAAGTTTTCGTCCGTTCGCGCGAGCGTGCTTCTTCTGTGACTGCTCATCTCAGGAGTGCTTCTAACACGTGCGTGCTTACGATATAGCAAGTACTTCACACTCGTGATTCGAAAGGAATGACCATGGCTGAGAAGAAGGTTGCCAACGTCATTAAGCTCCAGATTCCTGCTGGTGCAGCTAACCCCGCTCCTCCCGTCGGCCCCGCCCTGGGCGCTGCTGGCGTGAACATCATGCAGTTCTGCCAGGCCTTTAACGCCGAGACGCAGGACAAGAAGGGCGACATCATCCCCGTTGAGATCTCTGTCTACGAGGACAAGTCCTTCTCCTTCATCACCAAGACCCCGCCGGCGGCTCACCTCATCAAGAAGGAGCTGAACCTCAAGTCTGGTTCCGCTAAGCCCCAGGCCGACAAGGTCGGTCAGCTCTCCCAGGAGCAGCTCACCAAGATCGCCGAGATCAAGATGCCGGACCTCAATGCCAACGACATTGACGCCGCCAAGAAGATCATCGCCGGTACCGCCCGCTCCATGGGCGTCACCATCGCTGAGTAGCGATTTCTTTAGGTAATGACGGGTGCTCCGATCGGGCGCCCGTTAAATGTGTGCAATAGGGCACACGATACGATGTGGGAGGGCTCGCGCCCGTTTAACCACAGGAGGTAATGCACATGGCTAAGCATGGTAAGAGCTATAACGCCGCTGCCGAGAAGATCGACCGCGCCACGCTCTACACCCCCCTTCAGGCTGCCAAGCTCATCAAGGAGCTCGACACCGCCAAGTTCGACGAGACCGTCGAGGCCCACTTCCGTCTGGGCATCGATACTCGTAAGGCTGACCAGAACATCCGTGGTTCCATCTCCCTGCCCCACGGCACCGGCAAGACCGTTCGTGTTGCCGTCTTCGCCGAGGGCGAGAAGGCCCGCGAGGCCGAGGCTGCCGGCGCCGACATCATCGGTTCCGACGAGCTCGTCGCCCAGATCCAGAAGGGCGAGATCAACTTCGACGCCGCTATCGCTACGCCGAACATGATGGCCAAGGTTGGCCGCATCGGTAAGATCCTTGGTCCCCGTGGCCTCATGCCGAACCCCAAGCTCGGCACCGTGACCATGGACGTCGCCAAGATGGTCTCCGAGCTCAAGGCCGGCCGCGTTGAGTATCGCGCCGACCGTTACGGCATCTGCCACGTGCCCCTGGGCAAGAAGTCCTTCTCTGAGCAGCAGCTCGTCGAGAACTACGCTGCCCTGTACACCGAGATCCTGCGCGTCAAGCCCTCTTCTGCTAAGGGTAAGTACGTCAAGTCCATCTCCGTGTCTTCCACCATGGGCCCTGGCGTCAAGGTCGATCCCGCTGTCCAGCGTGACTTCCTGGCTGAGTAACTAACAGTTACTGCCTGAGCAAAGTAAGCATTGCTAAAGAAACCCGGTTCTGCCTCGTGCAGGACCGGGTTTCTTGCTATCGCGTCAAAAGCACCACAAAGGGGACAGTGTCCCCTTTGTGGTGGTTACCAGGGGGTTCTGGCTGTTGAGGACTCGATGGCCTCGTGGCGTTTGAGCTCGCGGCGCATGGTTTGCGAGTTGAGCCAGGCTGCCTGCCAGCCACGGATGGGGTAGCGCACTTCGTCCAGCTCAAACTGCGTATAGCCGCAGGCGTTGATGATCGTCGTTCCACACACATGCTGCCGCTCGCGCTGAAAATCGTTACCGTAGCTTCGATGTACATGCCCATGCACCATGTAGTCGGCCCCCCAGGACTCAAGCGCCGTGTTAAAGCACTCAAACCCTCGATGCGGCAGATCGTCCAGATCACCCATACCGGCGGCGGGTGCATGGGTAAGCAGAATGTCGCACCCGCCGACCATCCTAACCTTACGCGACAGCTTGCGCATGCGCTTGGACATCTCGCGTTCGGTGTACATGTTGGCGCCGTCGCGATAACGCATGGACCCGCCAAGGCCCGCAATGCGAATCCCTCGGTACGTGTACACGCTGTCTTCCACGCAGATACATCCGCCCGGTGCATGACGTGCGTAGCGGTCGTCGTGATTGCCGCGCACGTAGATGAGCGGTTTGTTGATGACGGTGACCAAAAACTCAAGATAGTCCGGGTCCAGATCGCCGGCAGACAGAATCAGGTCGACACCCTCAAAGCGCTCCTTGCGAAAGCACTCCCAAAGGCATCGTTCTTCGGTATCTGCTATGGCAAGGATCTTCATAGGGCGGTAACTCCCGGCTCATCGTCGAGCTGCGGAATGGTGCCTACCACGTTGTCCGCCAGCCAATTCATCTCGACAATCTGCGCGCTCGGCAGTGGGGGAAAGCCCTCGATCTGCACCACGCCGTCTTGGCTATGAAGCTCGCCGCCAAATGGATTGATGGAGCCCTCGACGATGCCATTGCGGAGCAGCTGCACCAGTTTGCGCGTCTGATAGGGCAGGCCCGGAGCGTAGCGAATGTCGATGACGCCCGAGCTCATACCGTACCAGTAGTTGACGGCGCGCACCTGCTGGTCATCGGCGGTCTCGTCCCATGTGCCGTGCAGTAGGCTGCGTACGATGAGTTCGTAGTAACGGCCCCAGTTCCATACCGGCATAGCAATACCGGTAACTTCCTTGCCGTTTACCAGACGGTGAAGCCCGTAGGCGGTGGGGTCCTCGAGAGACTTGGACATATCGGCGCCGGTCATGACGCTCACGCCTTCGCGGCACATGGCCTCGGCAAGGCTTCCGGCGGGCACATCGCCCCAGGTCAGGATAATTTGCGCGCGGGGGTCGAGCAGCGAGGCGCCAATCGCAAAGGCGTTGATCTCGCTAAGCGCGCCCGAGGCGAAGACCGACGCGTGGTAGCCGATACGGTGGTTGTCCGCCATACTGGCGGCAAGGGCGCCCAGGAGGAACTTGGCCTCGTACATCTTGCCAAAGTACGAACGGACGCTTTGGTGGGGAAGGCCGATAGAGCAGTTAAGGAACCGCACCTGTGGATACTCAACGGCAGCTCTGAGCGCGTATTCCATTAGGCGGTGCGAGGTCGAGAAGATGACGTTAGCTCCATGTTTGACAGCCGTTTCCACGGCGGCGTAGAACACGTCCGGATTGTGACAGTCCTCGAACGCCTCGGTGCGCACGATACCGCCAAAATGCTCATCGAGATACTGACGCCCTTGGTCGTGCAGGCTGTCCCAGCTCGACGTCGCACAGGGGAACTCATGGATAAAGGCGATGCGCAGAGGGTTGGCCGCCGAGTAGACGGTCTTGCCCATAAAGAAGTTGAGCACGCCGGAGGTGGACTTGGTGGGCGCCTCTTCCTCATCGACACTCGGTGCCTCGACAAGATCGACCTTCTCCTCATCACTTTTGCCGGCAATGACCAACTCGCGCCAAATCTTGCACAGGCGGTTTACGACGATATCCGTCGGCGTGTCCAGCAGGCGGTCTTGGTTGTACACGTTGAGGTAAACGAGCATAGCGTCGGCGGGCGTAATGTCCAGATGGTCGCCGCCGGCGCGCAGGTAGGCGCGCTTAAAGAGCAGGAAGGTGTGGCGCAGGTAGTCGACCTTTTTCTGTGGCCATTTTTCGATAAGGTTCTGACCGAGCATCTTGGCGAGCGTCTCGTAGCTTCCCTCACGCGAGAACTCGATCTCGTATAGGGGGCAGACGCGCCAAAACGCGCAGAACTCGCCATAGAGGCGGCTTTCGACGGAATCCCATTTTCCGGGATAGAGGCGGGTGACCTTGGCCGAAACCGTCGGGGCGTCCAGGAATTTGAGGACACTGACGCGCTTGTTGCCCTCTTGGACGTAGAACCGATGCATGAACTCGGTGACGATGATGGGGTCGCGATAGCCCTCGGTCACCTGGATGTCGTAGAGGTTGGACCACTTGCGGGCGAACTCGGTGCTAAATGGCAACAGGGGCATAAAGTTGCACGAAAAGGCAGACTGACGGCCCTTGGTAACCGTGCCGACGACCATTTCGAGCGGAATATCCCGCAGGCCGACGCTCTCTCGCTGACCTAAGGGGAGCTGGGCAACCAAGCTGTCGAGGTCCGTAAGGTACGGGTGCTCGCTTTGGCTGATGGCGCGACGGCGTCCCTGCTCGCCGCGCTTGCGTGCTTGACGATAGGCCTCTTCCATGGTGTCTACTCCCTTAGTCGTTTAAACAACGATATGAACCATGGTACCACGATGCGAAACTACCACAAAGGTGCCTGTCCCCTTTGTGG
>CABTZM010000121.1 GCA_902489295.1 uncultured Collinsella sp. | reverse complement strand
GTCGCACTCGCCGGTGGCGTGCGCGCGAACCATGCCCGTGAGCAAGACACCGGTACCGGCATTGGTAAAGACAACGTCGTAGTCGATGCCGTCCTGTAGCTGGTACTCCTTCTCGCCCACCGTGTAGGTGGCGACATCGACCTTACCGGTCAGCGGATACGAATCTCCAGGAAACTCGAGCTGCTCGGAAAGATCGACGGTAACGCTCGGGAACTCAGCCATTACCACTGACCATTCTGCTGGGCGGCACCCTCGTTGAGCTGCTGACGGCAACGGGTAACGGTGCCGGTCAGGCTCTTGAGGTTCTCCTCCAAGTGCGTAAAGACCTGCTCTGCGTAGTCCTCGGCAGCATAACGCGTCTCGCGCTCGTACTGCTGGGCACGATCGCGGATGTCGTCGGCCTGCTGCTGCGCAAGGCGGACGATCTCCTGCTCACCGGCAATGGTGAGGGCCTGCTGCTGAGCGTCGGCGATGATGGAATCGGCCTGAGCGGCGGCGGAAGCCATAAGCTCCTCGCGCTCCTTAAGGATACGGCGGGACTTCTGCCACTCCTCGGGATAGCTCATGCGGATCTCGTCGAGGATGTTGAAGAACACGTCGGCGTCGATGACCTTGAACTGAGCGTTCTTGCCGAAAGGCGGCTTGGCTTCCTCGATCAGCCCTTCGAGCTCATCGACCAAGCTGACGATCCTATCGCCAGGAAAATTCTCGCCCGGCATCCGGTCTCCTTTCATAGGTAACATATCATCGTGCTAGTTTACCACATGCCACCAGGCAATAAGAAACGTCACGAAAAGCGATGTTTGAGCGCTTCGACCACGTTGGACGGGACAAACGTCGATACGTCACTGCCGAGCGAGGCGATCTGGCGAACGACCGAGCTCGAGATATAGCCGTACTGCGGCGCACTCATGACAAAGATGGACTCCAGCTCGCTATCCAGGCGATAGTTAAGGTCGGCCTGCTGCAGCTCATACTCAAAGTCGGTCATGGCGCGCAGACCCTTGACCACGGCCCCCGCCCCCTGCTCACGAGCGAAGTCGACCAAGAGGCCGGTAAAGGGCAGGACCTCGACGCCGTCGATATCACCGAGCGCCTCGCGGGCCAGAGCCACGCGCTCATCGAGCATAAACGTGGTGCCCACACCGTTTTTACCCTGCGACTCGGCAACAGCGACGATCACGCTGGGAAAGATGCGGCGGGCGCGGCGGATCACATCGATATGGCCAAACGTGATGGGATCGAAGGTGCCCGGGACGATCACGCGATTAATAGTGTCACTCATGGGCGTCCTCCGGGGATACTGCCTCGTCATTTTCGTTAGCATCAGTGCCGCCGTCCTTGCTATCGCCGACCCAACGGAGCAGGTCGACCGAGGTAATGCCGTAGCGCTTCTCACGTACAGTCTCAAAGTCTGCCGGATGCGCGCCCGCATCGGCGGCGGCATGCTCAAACAGGGCGTAAGCGCCAGACGCAAGCAGACCCTGCTGGGCCAGATTCTGCAGCAGTTCCTCGACCGGCTCGGCACCAAAAGCATAGGGCGGGTCGAGCAGGACCAGATCAAAGGGGCCGCCCGGTACACGACCGCGTGAGGCACTCGTCAGCATGTCGCCCGTGACCACGCGCCAACGCGCACGGTCACGGCAGAGCGACTCGATATTCTTGGTAATGAGCCGCGCGGCGTTGCGATCGATCTCAAACGTCGTGAGCGAGCGGGCCCCACGAGAGAGCATCTCTAACCCTAAGGCACCGGAGCCGCCAAAGGCGTCCAACACACGAACCTCGTCCAAATCGAAATCGAATGCCGACATGACCATAGATGCGCACGCCTCGCGCACGCGATCAGTCGTGGGGCGGGTGACATCGCGACCACGGGGCTCCTCGATCTTACGACCGCGCCATTCGCCGCCGATGATTCTCATCCTCCGCTGACCTCCTTAAAGATATGTCGATAACGCATGGCGACCGCGTCGCGCAAGGGACGCGTCGCCACAGAGTCAAGGTTGCAAGCATACCGCAAGAGCTCGACCGCGTCCAAATGGGCCCACTCGATCAGCTCCTCGTCGGCGTCCAGGTCGACAAAGCGCAGGGTCACACCACCATGCTGGCGATAACCCAGGATCTCGCCTTCATGGCGCAGGCGCAGGTCCATCTGGGCGAGCGTAAAGCCGTCCGAGGTCTTTTCGAGCGACTGGAGACGGTCTTGTGCCGCCGATGCGCCGCCGTTGCCCTTGGAGTGCGTCATGACCAGGCACGTGCCCGACACGCTGCCACGGCCCACGCGACCGCGCAGCTGGTGCAGGGCAGCCAAACCAAAGCGCTCGCCGTTCTCGATGACCATGACGGTGGCGTTGGGCACGTCGACGCCCACCTCGACCACCGTAGTCGAGACGAGCACGTCAATCTCGCCACGCTTAAAGGCATCGATAACCTGGTCCTTCTCCCCCGCTGGCATACGGCCGTGAAGGCGCTCGATGGCAAGACCCGGCAACGCCAAACGCAGGCGATCGAGCTCGGTCGCCGTATCGTGCAGCGGCACGGGGACGGTTACGCGGCCCTCATCGTCGCGGGCAATACCGGGCACGTCTTCCAGCTCATCGGCCGAGTCACTCGGCTCCACGAGCGGGCAAATCACGTAGGCCTGCTGACCCTTGTCATGCGCCTCGCGGATGGCTCCATAGGCGAGGTCACGGCTCGACTCGGTGAGAACACACGTCGTCACACCGGCACCCGGAACAGGCCGATGGCGGATGATGCTCGTATCCAGATCGCCGTAGACCGAAAGCGCCAGCGTACGCGGGATGGGCGTTGCCGTCATAACGAGCAGATCGGCACCGGGGCCCTTCGCGCGTAGGGCGTTGCGCTGGCCAACGCCAAAGCGGTGCTGCTCGTCGATAACAACAAGCGACAGATGCTTGAACGCAACGTTATCCGAAAGCACCGCATGGGTGCCAAAGAGCACGTCAAGCTCGCCCGATTCTAGCTGGGCATGGATGCGCTCGCGCTCTGCGGCCGGCGTGGCGCCCGTCAGAAGCGCCCAGGACATGCCGGCCTGCGAGAGCAGAGGGCCGGTCTTATCGGCATATTGGCGCGCCAGCACGCCCGTGGGCGCCATAACGCAGGCCTGCGTGCCGCTATCGGCAGCCACAGCCAGCGCGCAGGCGGCAACGGCGGTCTTACCGGTACCGACATCGCCCAGCAGCAGACGGTTCATCACGCGCCCGCCATCGCACATGTCATGCAGGATGTCTTGGAATGCGGCCTCCTGCTCGTCGCTCAGCGAAAACGGAAGGGCCTGTTTAAGCGCGCCCAGATGCTCGCCTGCAGTGTGGGCATAGGGCACCACATCGACCAGGCCGCCGTCGTTGCGCAGACGCAGCGCCAGCTGCAGGTAGAGGCACTCCTCGTAGGCAAGACGCCGGCGTGCGATGTCGCGCTCAGCCATGCTCGAGGGAAAGTGGATCGAACGCAACGCGCGGGCATTGCTCATGAGCTTCCGCTTTGCGCGCAGCGGCGCGGGAATCGGATCGAACGGATTGCCGACGACCTCGAGCGCGCCGCTTACGATGCGGCGCATCCACGCCTGGCTCACGCCATCGCTCACGTAATGGACCGGCAGAATGGTGCCTGCGGCGCGCCCGTCCTCGAGCTTTTCAAAGTGGGGCGAGGCCATCTGCTTAAAGCCGTAGGCAAACTCGACCTTGCCCATCACGGCCAGGCGGTCGCCCTGCTTAAGCTGCTGGGCAATCCAGGGCTGGCGGAAAAAGGCGACCTGCAGCACGCCCGTCTCATCAACAAGTGAGACCTCAGTCACCTGCATGCGCGGACGCGGCTGCTTTTGGACGATACGGTCGACCGTGGCGATGATGGTGCACACGGTACCGATGGGCGCCATCTCAATGGACCACGAACGGGTAAAGTCGAGGTATCGATGAGGGATATGGAGAAGGAGATCCCCCACCGTCCGAATTCCCAGACGGCGAAGGGCCTCCTCACGTTTACCCGAAACATATTTGAGTCGCGCGATATCCTCGTCGAGCGCATTGCTCTGGGCAAAGCGCTCCGAGACGCGCGGCACGGAGCACAGCTCGGACATGGGCAGTTGCCTACTCGATCGAGAAGATCACGGGATAGAGCGGCTGCTCGCCACGATGGGCATCAATCTCCAGATCGGGCTGAGCCTCCTCGATAGCGTCGACGATCTCCTGGAAGTCCTCGTCGGACAGCTCCTCGCCGGCCAGAATCGTCAGCGCATCGCCCTCCTCTTCCTCCTGCATGCGGTTGATGCAATCGAGCGTGACCTGCTTCACGTCAGAGCCGACCACATCGATGGAGCCGGCAATGATACCCATGACGTCACCGGAGTGAATCGGAGAGCCGTCAGAGGCGCTGGAATCGCGCACGGCGCGGGTGACCTCGCCATCGCGGACCTCGCTGATGGCGTCGACCATGGCGGCGACGGCCTCCTCGAGCTCGGAATCGGGCAGGACCGCGAACAGCGCGGAGAACGCCTGCGGGACGGTCTTGGTGGGAACGACGGCGACCTTCTTGTCGGTGCAGGCAGAAGCTGCGGCCTCGGCAGCCATGCGGATGTTACCGTTATTGGGCAGGATGATGACTGAGGTCGCGTTGACCTGGTCCACCGCGCCCAGCAGGTCGGCGGTCGAGGGGTTCATGGTCTGGCCACCGGAGACGACCACGTCGACGCCAAGGGACTTGAGGATGTCGGCCTCGCCGGAACCGGCGGCAACGGCGACAAAGCCCAGCGCCTTGGCGGGCTCGGCGGCCTTTTCCTGATCCTCGTGGATCTTGGCGGTACGGTCGTGGGCCTCCATCTCCATGTTGTGGATAAAGACCTCATAGATCTGACCGAGCTGCAGCATGTGCTCGAGCACCAGGTTGGGGGTGTTGGAGTGCACATGGATCTTGTAGTCGGGATAGGCGCCCACGAGCAGCTCACAGTCGCCCATGGAGCCTAGGAACTTAAGGCACTCGTCCTCGTCAAATGGGGCGTCAGCCTTAAAGAGGAACTCGTTGCAGTAGCGGAACTCCGAGCCCTCCCAGTCGTCGTTAGCCTCGATCTCAACACGGCCAAGAGCGGCATCGCGGGCAGAGCCGGCGGAGTCAAACGTAGCGGAGAAATCCTCGACAACGGTGCTGCGACCAAGCGCGGCGGCAACAAAGTTCTCCAGGAAGATGGCAAAGCCGAAGGCGCCTGAGTCGACCACGCCGTTCTCTTTGAGGACGGGCAGCAAGTCGGGCGTGCGGGCGACGGACTGGTACGCCTCGACGACGATAGCATCGAGCGCATCCTCGGCCGAGAACTTCTTCTTCTCGCACTCATCGGCCTTGGTCGAGACATCGCGCAGGACCGTGAGGATCGTGCCCTCGATGGGCTTGCGGACAGCCTGGAAGGCAACCTTGACGGCACGACGGAAGGCGAAGGCAATGTTGGCGGACGTAATAGGCTCGTCGGCAGAGACAAGGCCCTCGGCCACGCCGCGCAGAATCTGCGACGTGATAACGCCAGAGTTACCGCGGGCACCCATCAGGGAGCCGTGGGTGATGGCGCCGGCGATGGCTTCCATGTCGGCGTCGGCAGGAAGGGCGGAGAGCTCCTTGGTCACCGAGGCAAGCGTGAGCGACATGTTGGTACCGGTGTCGCCGTCGGGTACGGGGAAGACGTTGAGCTTGTTGATCTCCTCGGCCTTGTCGGAAACGGCAGCCGCAGCGATCGGAAAACAGGTGCGAATGGTCTTTGCAATCATGGGTATTTGAATCTCCGTTTTCGGATGCTAGTTCAGACGGCTCTTGAGCGCGTCGATATGGATGCCGATCTTAAGGCTGGCGGGATCGATCTGGGCGATCTCCTGCAGGGTGAAGGCAACGGAGCTCGAAAGATTATGGCAGACGGACTTCATGTTGACGCCGTTCTCGAGCACGACGTGAAGATCGACCGTAAGGCCGTTCTCGTCGGCGGAGACAAGCACGCCCTTGCGGAGGCGCTGACCGGCAAGCAGGCGCACGCTCTCGGCGCCCTGGAGCTGCTCAGCCATACCGACAACGCCATAGCACGTCATCGCGGCATAACCGGCAATATCGGCAATAACGTCGTTCGAGACGCTCAGGCTGCCGTTAATGGTCTCAGACACAAGAATCTCCTTTTCTTGGTGCTCGCGGCACCATGTCGTGGGAGCAATCATTGCAATATTCTACAACGACCGCGCCATGTTGAGGTGGCGGGCCTCGGGATTACATCCTCGACACGAAATGTTGATACGGTAACGTTCGCGAACGGCGATCGCGGCATGAAAAAACCCGCCGCATAGCGACGGGTTTTACAACCTGGCTCCCCGGGTAGGACTCGAACCTACAACAGCGCGGTTAACAGCCGCGTGCTCTACCATTGAGCTACCGAGGAATTTAAAGCCCAACAGAAAGGGCTGGAAAATTCTGGCTCCCCGGGTAGGACTCGAACCTACAACAGCGCGGTTAACAGCCGCGTGCTCTACCATTGAGCTACCGAGGAAT
>CABTZM010000120.1 GCA_902489295.1 uncultured Collinsella sp. | reverse complement strand
GTTGCGCTCACCGAAGATGAACGGCTTCATCTTGGGGTTCCAGCGACGGGTCTGGTGACCGAAGTGGCAGCCGGCCTCGAGCAGGGTGCGGATATTAATCTTGGTAGCCATGTTAAACCTCCTGTGGTTTGCCTCCGCGCGGGGTCATCCTCCAAAACCAACCCGGACATGTGCTACCAAAGCCCGGGCACCACGGTATGAAGTAGCCGCGCGTGCGTGATAAAAACCTGTTGCCGTGAAGCAACCCGATGAATGATAGCAGGAATGCATCTTCCTGCCAACCCGCAATCAAAACCACACACCTGAGCGCGGCGCGGGACGTCCCAGCCACTATTCGCCGCGGGGATGGGCTTGAGCCACAGCCCGCTTAAGCCGATCGGGTGTGAGATGCGTGTAGATCTGCGTCGTGGACAGGCTCGCATGACCCAGCAGCTCTTGAACCGAGCGCAGGTCCGCGCCGCCCTCGAGCAAGTCGGTCGCAAAGGTATGGCGCATCGCATGCGGGGCGATGTCGGCCGGAATGCCGGCGAGCGTCGCCAGCATATGAAACCGCCGCCTGAGCATGGCGGCACTCATGCGATTACCGCGCGCCGATATAAGCAGCGGATGCGGCCCGGTAGCGGGGTCACGACGCTTTGCCTGAGCGAGCAACTCCGGCCTTCCCTCCTCAATATAGAGACGCGTCGCCTCGAGCGCACGACGATACAGAGGGACGATACGTTCTTTGCTCCCCTTGCCCCACAGGCGCAGCGTGCGTTCGGACCACGCAATGGACTCCACATTGAGTGCTGCGAGCTCAGAGATACGGGCGCCCGAGGCATAGAGCAGCTCGAGCATCGCCGCATCGCGCAGTCCCGCGGGTGTTGAGGTATCAGGCGTCTTGAGCAGCGCCTCCACCTGTTGGGTCGTCAGCACACCAGGTAGATCGCGCGGGAGCTTGGGCGAGGAAATTGCCGAGACCACATCGCCCTCCACGACCCCCTCGGCAGCCATCCATCGATAGAGCGATCGGATAGCCGACAGATGCGCCGCAAGCGTTCGGGGAGCCACCTGCTCACGCGAAAGCTCGGCAAGATAGCGGCGAATGGTGCGCACGTCGGCAGCGAAAGCATCGATATCCTCGCGCTCGCACCAGGCAGCAAAGCGCTCCAGCCTCGAGCCGTAGGCCGTCACCGTGTTGGGAGAAAGTCCCTCGACACGTGAGATATAGGCGATAAACGAGTCGACGGTGTCGTACAGGTCAAAGGCTATGACCGGTCGCCTCCAAACAGATCAGGACGAGTGGCCAGATAGGCATCAAGGGCCTCGAGCGCACGGTCCGCATAGGCCTGGTAGCGGTCGCGCTTGCTGCGGCGCTTACCATCCTCGAGTGGCGGCACCAGGCCAAAGTTGACATGCATGGGCTGGTAGCCCACCGTGGCGGGATCGGTCGCATAGCCCACGAGCGCACCCAGGGCGCCCACGCGAGGCAGCTCGACAGGATCCGCCTCGACGGCCTCTGCATAGGTGTTGACCGCAGCGAGCAGACCGGTCGCAACCGCTTCCATGTACCCCTCGGTGCCGGTAATCTGGCCGGCAAGGCGCACGCTCGTACCGGGCACGGCAAAGGTCCCGTCGAGCACGTGCGGCGCATCGACAAAGGTATTGCGATGCATGACGCCATAGCGGAAGAACTCGGCGTTCTCCAGACCGGGAACCATATGGAACACGCGCTTTTGCTCGCCGAAGGTCAGATTGGTCTGGAAGCCCACAAGGTTATAGGCGGTCTTCTCCTTATTCTCGGCGCGCAGCTGAATCGCCGCCCAGGGACGATGACCGGTTCGCGGGTCGGTGAGTCCGACGGGCTTCATGGCGCCAAAACGGATGGCGTCCTTGCCGGTGCGTGCGACCTCCTCGGCGGGCTGACAGGCCTGGAACAGGTCACCGCCCTCAAAGTCCTTGAGCACCACGCGGTCTGCCGTGGTGAGCGCCTCGATAAAGGCCTCGTACTCCTCCTTGTTGAGCGGGGCGTTAAGATAATCGCCACTCCCCTGCTCCTCGTAGCGCGACTGCGAGAACAGCACGTCCATGTCGAGCGTGGAGGAATCAACAATCGGGGCCGCCGCGTCAAAGAACGCCAGGGCGTCGCCACCGACAAGCTTCATGACTTCCTCGCTCAACGCCGGCGAGCACAGCGGTCCCGCAGCAATGACCACATGGCCCTCGGGAATCTGGGTGACCTCGCCGTGAACGACTTCGATATTGGGGCGGGCGGCAACCTCGGCCTCGACAAGCTCGGAAAACTTGACGCGGTCGACCGCCAGGGCGCCGCCGGCGGGAACGGCAGCACGATGGGCGCAATCGAGCAGCACCGATCCCATGCGCTCAAGCTCGGCCTTCAGCAAGCCGGCAGCAGAGTCCGGGCGGGTCGACTTAAACGAATTGGAGCAGACGAGCTCCGCCAAGTGATCGGTATGGTGGGCAGGAGAACTCACCTGAGGGCGCATCTCGCACAGCTTTACGGTGAACCCGCGATCCGCCAGCTGAATCGCGCATTCCGATCCCGCCAGACCGCCACCGATAACCGTCACCTGATCAAACAGCATCTGCATACACCTTTCTAATTGACACGCTTTCCATTGTGACCGAAGGGCGTCTGAGCGTGAAGCGCAAACTTTGAGGGCGCATACCTTCCATCCATCATGCGCTCGATGAGGCCCTCGAGCTCGAGCGAGCCCAGGAGCTTAAGGACACCGACGGCATCGAGCGAGACGAGCGCGGCAATGTCGTCGACCTTGAGCGGCGACGCGATAAGCGCGTGCATCACGGCCTGCTGCATCGAATCCAGATCGGCGATACCGGGCGCATCGGGGCGCGAGTAGCGCAGGGTGCCGTAGATGCGCGAGATTGCCATCTCGATGGACTCCTCGTCCACGATGCAGCACGCTCCGTTGGCGATGAGGTAATTGGTGCCGCGCGACTCGGGCGATAGGATTGAACCCGGCACCGCGAGCAGTTCGCGTCCCAGGTCCATAGCGGCCTCGGCCGTCGAAAACGTACCCGAGGGCATGCCCGCCTCGGAAACAAAGAGCGCCTGCGACAACGCGGCGATGATGCGGTTGCGCCGCGGGAAGGCAAACTTGCGCGGACCCATGCCCCACGGCGAGATCGACACGACCGCACCGCCCGTATCGAGCGTACGTGTGATGAGGCCGGCGCTTGAGCGCGGATAGACCACATCGGCGCCCGTCCCCAGCACAACAACGTGCTTGCCGCCGGCGTTGACCGCAGCCCAGCCCGATGCCTGGTCGCAACCGACCGCGCCACCCGAGACCACCGTGACGCCCGCCTCAACCGCCACCTTGGCAGCAAGCTCCGCGACGGCAAGGCCATATGGAGATGCCTTGCGCGCGCCGATGATGGAGAGCGCGGGCATCGAAAGCACCTCGGGGTCGCCGCGCACATAGAGTGTCTGGGGTACATCAGAAAGCTCCAAAACGGTCTCAGGATACAACGCATCGCCTGGATGCAGCTCGAAGGTCCCCTCGGCCATCATTGGTCCCTCCTTCCCTGATACATCGCTGCCTCGAGAACGTGGTCCTGCGTCACCCGCTCGCTCTCGGCGACATCGGCGATCGTGCGCGCGATGCGCACCAGACGCACGATGCCACGACCCGTGAGATGCGTGCGCTTCGACAGGCCAAGTACGCACTTCTCCGCCGCCTCATCGAGCGCAAAGGTCGACACGACACCGTCGATGGAGCGGGACTCGTCATCCTCGGCCTCGGCGTCCGCATCGTCCATATGCGACTCGCGCCAGGCACGGAAGGCTCGGCCGCGCACGACGTAATCGCGCAACTCGGCCGATGACATGCCCTCGGCGCCCTCGATAATCACCTGGGGGTCGGGACGGGTCACGTCGAGCATCATGTCGATACGGTCGGCCAAAGGACCGCGCAGTTTAGCCCGATAGCGCTCGACCATCGAGGCGGAGCAGCGACAAGGCACTTCGCGATCGCCCAAAAAGCCGCAGGGGCAAGGATTGCTCGCGGCCAGCAGCTGAAAGCGCGACGGGAAGGTAAAGGCCCCGTCAACGCGCACAATCCTCACATAGCCGCGCTCGATCGGCTGTCGAAGCGTCTGCAGCACGCCAGTGGGAAACTCGGCAAGCTCGTCCAAAAAGAGTACGCCACCATGCGCCAGGCTAATCTCGCCCGGATGCACCGGACGTCCGCCACCAATGAGGCCGGCAGTCGAAATGCTGTGATGGGGGCTGCGGAAGGGCCGATGCCCCGCCAGCAGCCCATCGATGTTCTCGCCCAAGACCGAATGGATACACAGCGCCTCCTGCTGATCCTCAACAGAAAGCTCGGGCAAAATACCGGTCATGCGACGCGCAAGCATCGTCTTGCCCGAGCCGGGCGAGCCAATCATGAGCAAACCTAGCTCCCCTGCCGCCGCAAGCGCCATGCCGCGCTTGGCGACTTCCTGCCCCAGCACGTCGGCATAATCAAGTTCAGGCTCAAAGGTAGTCTCGACTCCCTCAGAATCCAGATAATGACGGGCGGCATCCCCCATGCCGTGGGCAAGTTGCGAGAGATGATCGATAAAGCCACAGTCCACGCCCGCGAGCGGCACATGCTGATCGGACCTGCCCGCAATAAAGGAGAGCCCCATATCGCGCGCGAGCAGCTGGAACGCCACCTCGCCCTTGACGGGCAACACCGTACCGTCCAGACCAAGTTCGCCCGCGATAAGGCAACGATCAAGGTTGTCGCGGGGAATCTGCCCATCTGCCGCCAGCACCGCGATGGCGATGGGCAGGTCAAAGCCGCTGCCGGTTTTACGGATATCGCCGGGTGCCAGGTTGACGGTAATGCCCGACCGAGGAATCTCGAAGCCTGCTGAGCGCATGGCGCAGCGAATACGCCCGCGAGATTCCATTACCTCCATGCTCGGGATACCGAGCATCTGAATACCCGGGATGCCACCGGCAAGCGACACCTCGACGGTGACGGGAATTGCCTCGACGCCGCGGATACAGGCTGCGTGAACGGCAAACGTATCGAAAGCCATCACGACACCTGCCAATCGAACGCGTTGTACTGGTGCTCGATCTCGGCGATATGCCCACCACGGATGGTCACGCCAACGGCATCAAAACGAATCGCCTTGAGCGGATAGTGTTCCATCAAATAACAGCCCGCGATGCGGCGATAGCGGCGTTGCTTTTGAGCATCCACGGCCTCCTCGGGAAAGACCCGCGTGGCGCAATCCAGAGCGACGCGCCTCGTCTTGACCTCGGTCATCACCACGACATCATCGAGCTCGTCGAGCAGCACCAAATCGGCCTCGCCCTCAGCGCATCGATAACCCTGCTCAAGCAAGGTGTAGCCCCGCTCGTTAAAGTAGTCGATGGTAATGAGCTCACCCAGCATGC
Organism: uncultured Collinsella sp.; assembly: GCA_902489295.1. Taxonomy (GTDB): domain Bacteria; phylum Actinomycetota; class Coriobacteriia; order Coriobacteriales; family Coriobacteriaceae; genus Collinsella. The sequence goes on along the minus strand of CABTZM010000120.1, from coordinate 1,237 downwards.
CAAGTTCGCGAGGACTGAGCTCCTTGATAAACTCGGGCGTAATCGACCCGCAATCGAGCTCGCCGTCTTCCCAACGCTCCTTGAGTTGCTGCGTCTTGCTCTTTTTGCTCGCGGCACACATGGGGTCTCCTTTCCCGCACACTGCATTGCCCCGATGATGAGGGCACCTTTCATGCGGGTAAGTACCGGAAACAAACCAAACGCTGACCAAATACCGACAAAAAACGGGCCGCGCGCAACAATCACGTTGCACACGGCCCGTTACCAGCAGGTTTATAAAAAGCCTGAGGTCCCTGTCTCCACAATTGACCTAGAAAAGGCGCTCAGTCTGCAAAAAGTTTCCGCAAAAGCTCACGCGGTGCAGCGGACAAAGTCCGTGTTTGCGAATCGCATCGATGTGCTCGGGGCTTGCGTAGCCCTTTGACTCGGCCAGATGGTACTCGGGATACTCGGCATCGTACTCGACCATCATCTCGTCACGCGTGACCTTGGCCATAATGGAGGCGGCGGCGATGCAGGCGATCTTGGCATCGCCCTTCACCACGTCGCGCTCGTTGGGAACGGCGCCCAAGGGGTTACCGTCCATAAGCACGCAATCGGGCTCGAGCCCCGTATCGGCCACAGCGCCCGCGACGGCGGCTCGGATGGCGCGAGCCATACCCATATCATCGATATCCGCGGGAGCGATATGGCAAAAACCGATCGCAGTCGCCACCTCGGCAATCTGCACCGAGAGCAGCTCGCGGCGCGCCGGCGTGAGCTTTTTGGAATCATTGATGCCCCAAACGCGCGGCTCCATGGGAAGGCACACGGCGCACACCGTCAAGGGGCCGGCCACCGAGCCGCGACCCACCTCGTCGACACCCACGACCACGCCATCGCCACCGAGTTCGTGCATAAGCTCATACATGCCGTTGACGCGCTCGCGCTCGGCAAGTTCCTTGGCACGGCGCTTAAGGGCACGCTCGCAAGCTTTGATTACCTGCCGACGCGGATCCTCGCGATAGTGCTCCACGAGGACGGGAATCTCCTCGAACGTGGCGCTCGCCAACTCGCCGGCAACCTGCGAAGCCGAAACCGAGCTCGTCATGTTGGCCATACCAGGCCCTCCTTGCATGCAAATCAGATAAAAAGAAGGGCCACCCGAAGGTGACCCTTGTGTCCAAACGAGTGGACAGACGCTGCGATCTTCTTAGCGCTTCTCGGGGATGCGAGCAGCCTTGCCCACCTTGTCGCG
>CABTZM010000119.1 GCA_902489295.1 uncultured Collinsella sp. | reverse complement strand
CCCATCACCGAACGCACCACATCGACCAGACCGTCACATTCATCCGAGGTGACGCCGCAGGCCTCAAGGTCGCTCTGGAAGGCATAGCTATACGCCACGCGCCCGTGCGCGACCGTCTTGATACGGCCCATGACAATGGACTTGAGGTGCAAAAACTCGACGCGCATGCTCTGATAGACCTCGAGTGCGACACGAGCCGGATTGGCGCCATGCGCCACCAGGCGCGAAGCAGCATGGAACGCGGCAGCATCGGCGTTCTGGTACTGGAAACGACCGGTGTCGGTCACCAAGCCGCACAGCAAGCAGGTCGCGACGCCGTCACGTGCGACAATGCCGCAATTGTCCAAGAAACGGTCGATGATCATGGCGCAGGCCGCGGCATCGACGCGCCTCAGACTGAGCTCGGCAAACTCCTCGCGCGCCGGATGATGATCGAAGCACACCACATGCTTGGAGCGACGAAGCACCTCGGCAGAATTATTGAGGCGCTCGACGACCGGTACGTCCACCGAGATGAACAGGTCAGGATTGCCGGCGTACGCAGATGCCGGCACCAGGCGATCGGAGCCTTCCATAAAGCGGTAGATACGCGGAACCGGGTCATCGTCTGCCAGCAGCAGCGCAATGTCCTTGTTGGGGAAAAACTTCATGAGCGAAAGGCCCAGACCCAATTCGGAGCCCAAGGCGTCGCCATCGGGAGAAGTATGTCCCGAAATCGCAATGGAGGACGCACCCTCGATGAGCTCGAGGATGCGTCGCTGAATATCTGCAGACTCGCACGAGGCGAGGTCGGCGGAATTAGTCATCTAAAGCTGCCTCCTGGGCGGCATCCGCTATCGGATAGCCGTCCTCGTCCTTTTCGATCGCAAGCGTGGCGGGAACGTTTTCCAGCGCACGCGTGATGCGCTCGGCCTCATCGGTCGAGCGATCGATGCGAAAATCGAGCTCGGGCGTAACACGCCAATCGAGCGAGCGAGCCAACAGGCTGCGAATACGGCCCTTAGCGCTAGCGAGCGCCTCCATGACCTCGTCGTAGCGGCTCGCATCGCACGACACGTACACGCGCGCGAACGAACGGTCCACCGCGACTTCGACCGCGGTCAAAGTAACCAGGTCGAGACGCGGATCGGAAACCTCAAAGAGCAGGATATAACCGAGCTTCTCGCGAAGCTGCTCGCCCAGTCGGCGGGTTGCCTGCGTTTGCTTCATAGCGCTACCCCCTACTCGGTACGGGCAACCTGGTCGATACGGTAACCCTCGATCTGGTCACCGGGCTTGATGTCCTGGAAGTTCTCCAGGCCAATACCGCCCTCGGAACCGCTCTTGAGGCTCTTGGCCTCATCCTTGTAGTGGCGCATCGAGGCGATCTTGCCGTTGAAGACCACGATGCCGTCGCGCACCAGACGCACGGAATCGGTCGCGGCGATCTCGCCCTCCTCGACGCGGACACCGGCGGCGATACCGACTTTGGGCACCTTGAAGGTGTCCAGGACGGTCGCGGTACCCGTGGCGACCTCGACCTCGGTGGGCTTGAGCATGCCGATACGGGCGGCGTCGAGCTCCTCGAGGCACTTGTAGATGACGTCGTAGCAACGGATCTCGACGCCCTCGCGCTCGGCGGCGGAGCGAGCCTTACCGTCGGGACGGACGCCAAAGCCGATGATGATGGCGTTGGAGGCGTCGGCCAGGACGACGTCGGTCTCGTTGATGGCGCCGACAGCGGAGTGGATCGTGTTGATGCGGACCTCGGACTGATCCATCTTGTCGAGCGAGTCCTGAAGAGCCTCGATGGAACCCTGGACGTCGGCCTTGATGATCAGGTTGAGCTCCTTGACCTCGGCGTCGGCGATGGTCTCGAAGAGGTTCTCGAGCGTGACGTGCTTCACGCGGCTCTGCTCCTCGATACGGGCCTTCAGCGAACGCTCGTCGGCCAGGGCGCGTGCCTCGCGCTCGTCCTCGAACACGCGGAACTCGTCGCCGGCGTTGGGCACGGACTGCAGGCCCAAAATCTCGACGGCGTCGGAGGGACCGGCCTCGGTGACGGCGCGGCCCTTGGGGTCGAGCATGGCGCGGACGCGGCCGTAGGTAAGGCCGGCGACCAGCGTATCGCCCACGTGCAGGGTACCGCGGGTCACGAGCACGGTAGCGACCGAGCCGCGGCCCTTGTCGAGCTTGGCCTCGAGGACGTTGCCGGAGGCAAAGGTGTCCGGGTTGGCCTTGAGCTCGAGCACGTCGGCCTGGAGCAGCACGGTCTCCAGGAGTTCGTCGATACCGATCTTCTGCTTGGCCGAGATGTTGACGAACATGTTCTGTCCGCCCCACTCCTCGGGGATGACGCCGTACTCGGTGAGCTCCTGGCGCACGCGGTCGGGGTTGGCGCCCGGCTTATCGATCTTGTTGACGGCAACGACGATGGGTACGCCGGCGGCCTTGGCGTGGTTGATCGACTCGACCGTCTGGGGCATGACGCCGTCGTCGGCGGCGACGATCAGGATGACGATGTCGGTCACCTTGGCGCCACGGGCACGCATGGCCGTAAAGGTAGCGTGACCCGGGGTATCGATGAAGGTGATATTGCGGTCGTTGATCATGACCTGCGAAGCGCCGATGGCCTGCGTAATGCCGCCTGCCTCGCCGGCAGCAACGCCGGTGTGACGGATGGCGTCGAGCAGCGACGTCTTGCCGTGGTCGACGTGACCCATGACGGTGACGACCGGGGCGCGCGGCTTAAGGTCGGCGGGATCGTCGTAGAACGAGAAGGTGTTCTCCTCCTCGGGGGTGATGATCTTGATCTGACGGCCCAGGTCGTCGGCAACGAGCTCAACGAGGTCGTCAGACATGGACTGCGTCATCGTAAGCGGCGTGCCCAGCAGGAACAGGCGCTTGATGATGTCGTTGGCCGGAACGTCGAGCGCCTCGGCGAGCTCCTGGACGGTAACTCCCTGGGAGACCTTGATGGCGTCGAGCTCCTCGGGGTTCACGCCCTGGGCCAGCGCCTCCTCAATCTTGCGCTCCTCCTGAGCCTTAGCAGCCTCGCGCTCGCGCTTCTCCTTGCGCTTCTTGCGGCGACCGGTGGACTCGCGAGAGGCCTCCTCGACGGCGGCGCGGGCCTCCTCGAGCACCTTCTCGCGGCTGTACTCCTCGGCCTCACGAGCCATGCGGCTGTAGTGGTCCTCATCGTTGCCGTGACCGCCCTTGCGCTTCTTGCCCTTACCCTGCTTATCGGGGTTGGGGAAGTCCATGCCGGCAGCGACGTTGTTGCTGGCGTTGGTGCGATGGCTGTGCGGACGGCTCTCGGAGGCATTGCGATCGGAGTTGTTGTCGGAGGCGTTGCGATCGTTACGACGGCCACCGCGACGGTCGTTGTTGCCGCTACGACGGTTGCCGCGCTCAGAGGCGCGCTCGGCCTTGGCCTTCTCCTCGGCGTCCTTCTTCTCCTTGAGCACGGTCTCCTGTGCGGCGATCTGGTCGAGCAGCGAACGGAAACGCGAACCGGAGTCGGAAGCGGGAACGGCGCGGCGCTGGGCCTCGCGGGCAGCCTCCTCCTTCTCGCGGGCAAGGCGCTCCTGCTCGGCCTTCTTCTTGGCCTCGGCCTCGGCGCGGGCAGCCTCCTCGGCAGCCTGGGCTGCGGCAAACTGGCGACGCTCCTCCTCGCGGGCCTTCTCGGCGGCGATGCGCTCGCGCTCGGCCTCGGCGGCGCGAGCGGCCTCCTCGGCGGCAGCTGCCTGCTCCTCGGCCTGCTTGGCGGCCTCGACTTCCTGGGCGCGGGCCTCGATCACCGGGGCAAGCTGCTTGCGGACCATGGCGACATAAGCGTCCTCCAAGGTGGAGGAAGCGGACTTAGCGGGAATCTTCATATCGGCGAGATGACCCATCAGTTCCTTGGAGGTCATGCCGAACTCTTTGGCCAGGGTGGACACACGGACTTTTGCCATATGACTTCACCTACCCTTTCTGGCACCTTGGGTGCCTAGAGACTGAACGAGCGTGGGAGATGCGCCGGGACCTGCCCGGCGCGACCGCGCGCTAGATCAGGTCCTCCGCATCATCGAAGGCGTCGGTGTCGTGGACACCGCAGAAACGGGAGCCGGGACGGGCCTGGTTGCGGCACTGGATGCCGTCCTCGGACACGAACTCGCAGCGACGGACGTCCTCGTCCTCCTCGTCACCGATCAGGTCGGCGGCGGGCTCCTCGTGAACGGGAACATTCTTGAGGATGTCGGCGGCAAGGGTCTCGGACTTAATGTCGATGTGCCAGCCGGTCAGACGCGCGGCGAGGCGGGCGTTCTGGCCCTCCTTGCCGATGGCGAGGGACAGCTGGTCGTCGGGCACGATAACGCCGGCGTAGGCCTTCTCCTCGTCGATGAGGACGCGCGTGACCTTTGCGGGCGACAGGGCGTTTGCGACGTAGACTGCCGGATCGGCATCCCACAGGATGACGTCGACGCGCTCGCCACGGAGCTCGCCCACGACGGCGCGAACACGGCTGCCCTTAGGGCCGACGCAGGCGCCCACGGGATCCAGGCGATCGTCGAGCGAGTGGACGGCGACCTTAGAGCGCTGACCGGGCTCGCGGGCGATCGACTTGATCTGGACGGTGCCCTCATAGATCTCGGGCACCTCCTGCTCAAACAGACGACGCATGAGCTCGGGGTGGGTACGGGAGATGACAATCGGCGGACGGCTGTGCTCGCCGCGAACCGGCTGCAGGTTGGAGTTGGGGTCGCGAACGTCGATGATCACGGCCTTGATGTGCTGGTTGTGCAGGTAGCGCTCGCCCATCGGACGCTCGTTGCGCTCGTTCTCGTAACGGCGCTGGTCGAAGTGCGGCAGCTCGGCCTCGACGCCCTCGCGAATCTTGACGATCGTGAAGTCGGGAGTGGACTGCAGCACGGTACCGCTGATGAGGTCACCGATGCGGCCGGAGAACTCCTCGTAGATCTGCTCGCGGGCGGAGTTGCGCACGATGGCGTTGATCTCGGCCTTGGCGTGCTGGGCGGCAATGCGGCTCGTGTTCTTGGGAGTGACGTCGATCTCCTCGAACTCGGTGAAGTTGCCCTCCTCGTCCATGGAATCGTCGATCGGCTCCAGGCGGTAGACGTAGATCTTGCCGGTGGTGCGGTCGATGGTCACCTTGGCGCCCCACTCAAGATGCAGGATCTCGGCATAGCTCTTGGCGAGCGACTGCTCCAGGCGGTCGATCAGGTAGAGCTGGTCGATGTGCTTCTCCTGGCAAAGCTCCATCAGGGCGGACATCATGTCGGATGCTGCCATCTTACTTTCCTTCCTTCACGGGCTTGAAGTCATAGGTGGGCTTCAACTTGCACTTTTTAACATCGGAAAAATCGAGGGTGACGGACTCGCCGTCCTCGAGCTCGAGGGTCACGTTCGTCTCGGTGGCGGCGGCAATCTTGCCGGCGTACTTGCGACGGCCCTCGGTGGCGGTGGAGGTGAGCTCGCAGTTCTCGCCCACAAAACGGGCAAAGTCACGCGGGCGGCGCAGCGGGCGCGCCATACCCGGGCTCGACACCTCGAGCGTATAGCTCGAAGAAATGGGATCAAGCTCCTCAATCACATCGCCGACCCATTTGGTGTTGGCCGTGACGTCATTGAGCGACAGGCTCTGACCCTCGGCACCCTCGATACGCACACGCACGCGGGGGGCCTTGGTGGCACCCACGAGCTCAACATCGACGATGTCGATATCGTGCTGGGGAGCGACGGCCTCGAGCGCGTCGATGATCGCCTGCTCGGTCTTGGTCTTGACCATTGCGGCACCTCCATCCATACAAAAAAGAAGCGGGGCCGAAACCCCACTTCTTTCAATTACAACTTCATTTGCAAGCAAACTATACCAATACCTGCGCAAACGTGCAACCACAACACAAACCCGCAGGTCAGCGTGAGCACAGGTTCTCCACAAGAAATGGATAATTGGGTGTTGTCGCAAGTATCCATAACCAAAAAGAGGGGCGACTCCCTGTGGAATAGTCCCTCGCTTTTTATGTCAACTATGCGCGCAGCGCTTACTTGACCACCAGGTTAACCAGCTTGCCGGGCACGCAGATGGCCTTGACGCCCGTCTTGCCCTCGAGCCACTTGGCAACGGCCTCCTCGGCGGCAGCCTGCATTTCCTCGTTGGAGGCATCGCGGGCCACGTCAATGCGGCCACGGACCTTGCCGAGTACCTGGACGACGATCTGCACCGTGTCCTCGATGGACTCGGCCAGGTCGAACTCGGGCCAGGCGGCGGTGTAGGCGTTGCCCTCGCAGCCGAGTGCCTCGTGCCACAGCTCGTCGGCCCAGAACGGGCAGATGGGGGCAAGGACGCTTACGATGTCCTTGGCCACGCCGTAGCACAGGGCCTTGTCGCGGTCAGCGCCCTCGGTGGCGTTGAGGTAGGCGCTCGCCGCGTTGACGAGCTCCATGACGGCCGAGATCGCGGTGTTGAACTGGCCGCGGTCGAAGTCCTCGGTGCACTTGGCAATGGTGCGATGGCGCTCGCGGTAGAGCTTCATCGCGACCTCGTCGAGCGCGGACTTGTCAAAGGCAACGTTGGCGTCGCCGGACTGGACGAGCTGCCACACGATACGCCAGGCGCGCTTAATGAAGCGGTTAGCGCCCTCGACGGCCTTGGGATCCCAGTCGAAGTCCTTCTCGGGCGGGGCGAT
>CABTZM010000118.1 GCA_902489295.1 uncultured Collinsella sp. | reverse complement strand
CTCCAGGTGCGTGCACGAGCCACGCATGATGCCCAGGCCATCGACCCAGGGACCACCGGCCTGCTCGGAGGCATCGTCGTCCGCGTCCGCACCCTCGTCCGCAGGCACGCCCTCGTTGCCGCGCTCAAAAAATAGCTGAAGGCCCAGGCAGATGCCGAGCAGCGGAGTTCCGGCGGCAACGGCATCGAGCACGGCCACCTCCTCGCCGCTCTGGCGCATAAAGGCGATTGCGTCATAGAACGCGCCCACGCCCGGGATGACCAGGCCGTCGGCGTTGCAGATCTGCTCCGGATCGTCCGATGTGCAGGCGGCGGCACCGGCGCGCGCAAGCCCGCGCACGACGCTCGACAAGTTGCCCTTGTGGTAGTCGACCACCACAATCTTCGGTTCGCCCACGCGACCCTCCACTTCTCATCATCCAAAACCACCGCAAAGGGGACAGGCACCTTCGTGGTGGTTTTACCCTTGTGACGGTTACAGCGAGCCCTTGGTGCTGGGGATGCCCTGCACGCGGGGATCGAGCTCGCAGGCGTGGCGCATCGTGCGGCCCACGGCCTTAAAGGCGGCCTCGATAATGTGATGCGAGTTGCCGCCCGCCAGCTCGCGCACGTGCAGCGTAAGTTTGGCATCGCGCGCAAAGGCATAGAAGAACTCGACAGCCAGCTCGGTATCGAAGCTGCCCACGCGCTCGGTCGGCACGGGCAGCTCGCAGTAGGCCTGGCCGCGACCCGAAATGTCCACGGCGGCCATCACGAGCGTCTCGTCCATGGCGATCGCCGCATCGGCAAAGCGCGTAATACCCGCTTTGTCGCCCAGCGCCCGGCAAAACGCCTCGCCCAGCACAATGCCCGTGTCCTCGACGGTATGGTGCGCATCGACTTCCACATCGCCTACCGCATGCACCGTCAAATCGAACAGGCCATGGCGGCCAAAGGCGTTGAGCATATGGTCGAAAAACGGCACGCCGGTCGAGATATCGCACGTACCGGTTCCATCCAGGTCGAGTTTGACGACAATGTCGGTCTCCCCCGTCTTGCGGGTCACCTCGGCATAACGGCCCATCTAGATCTCCTCCTTCACCAGCACGGCAAACGCGGCCAGCACCTCGTCGTTTTCCTGCGGGGTGCCTACGGTAATGCGCAGACAGTCCGCGAGCCCCGGCGCGTAACTAAAGTCGCGCACCAAAATCGAATACTCGTCGCGCAGATGCTCGCGCACGCGCGTGGCATGCGGCGTGCGCACAAGCACAAAGTTCGCCGCGCTCGGCCACGCCTCCACGGGCAGACCCTCGGCAGCCATCGCGCGCAGGGCGCACAGCTCGCGCTCGCGCTCGGATGCGACCTGTGCCACCACGGGCGTGTACGCATCGCGGGCACGCACGCAGGCAAGCGCCGCCGCCTGGCTCAGCACGTTGACCGAATAGATCTGGCGAATCGCCGCGAACACGTCGATGACCTCGGACGCCGCGATCACGTAGCCCAGACGCGTGCCGGCAGCGCCAAACGCCTTGGACAGCGTATGTAAAATCACCAGGTTGGGATGCTCGGCGATAAGGCCCTGCGCCGTGGTGGCCGCGCCAAACGAATCGTCGGCAAACTCAACGTAGGCCTCGTCGACCATCACCATGCCGGGGCACGCATCGCACAGCGCCGCGATAAAGTCGAGCGGCGCCACGTCGCCCGTGGGGTTATTGGGCGAGGTCACGATTGCCAGGTTGCACTCGGGCGCTGCCGCAAGCACGGCTGTCTGGTCGAGCTCAAAGGTCGCGGGGTCGCGCCACACGTCACGCACCTCGGTCTGGCAGAGCGACGCAAAGAACGCGTACTCGCTAAAGCACGGCGGGCAGTTGAGCAGGGTCCGCCCAGCGCCGCCAAACGCCAGCAGGTAGTTATAGAGCAGCTCGTCACCGCCGTTACCCACGCAGACATTCTCGCGCACAACACCATGCCAAGCGGCCAGCTCGTCGCGCAGATCGTTGGACATAGGATCGGGATAGCGGTTGAGCGGCGTAGCGGCCAGGGCGGCGTCGACCGCCTCGCGCACGCCAGCCGGCACGGGATAGGTGTTCTCGTTGGCCGAAAGGTTGATGCGTGTGGGCGTAAAGTTGGGATCGTAGGGCTCAATGCCGGCCAAGTAGGGCTGGACGAGCTCCTTCATGCGGGGCGTGAGCTCGGCCATATTAGGCCTCCTTGCCAGTCGCGCCGGCGCCATCCGCGCTTGCAGCCGCCAGGTCCACGCCATCGGCAACCGTCGCCACGGCGTCGCCCGGCCAGGCGACCTTGGTCAGGTCAGCCGCGGCGAGCGACTCGGCGCTCACGGCATCCTCGTCCTGCTCCAACACGCGGCGGCGCAGTGCGGCGGAAAGCGCGTGTGCCCACAGACCCTCGGCCTCGGCCAGGCGCTGCGTGGCGGGAGCGTCGGAGAGCAGGCCCTCAGGCGTATAGCAAATGACGCTCGAGCGCTTAACGAACTCTTCGACCGAAAGCGGGTTGGAGAACATGGCCGTGCCGCCGGTCGGCAGCGTGTGGTTGGGGCCGGCAACGTAATCGCCGAGTGGCTCGGAGCTCCAAGCGCCCACAAAGATGGCGCCGGCGTTGCGAATACCGCCGAGCAGGCCCATCGCATCCTTGCAGTGCAGCTCCAGGTGCTCGGGCGCCACGGTGTTCACCGCCTCGACGGCGGCGGCCATATCGGCAGCCACCACGATGGTGCCCTCGTTATCGAGTGAGGCGCGTGTGATCTCGGCACGCGGCGACTGCGCTACTAGAATGTCGATGCCCGCCTCGACCTCGCGCGCAAACTGCTCGTCGCAGGTCACCAGATAGCAGGCCGCCAGCGGATCATGCTCAGCCTGGGCCATCAGGTCGGCCGCGACCACCATGGGCTTGGCCGTGGCGTCGGCCAGCACGCAGACCTCGGAGGGACCGGCGACCATATCGATACCCACATCACCCGAGACAATCTGCTTGGCAGCGGCGACAAAGGCGTTACCCGGGCCGGTAATCTTGTCGACACGCGGAATGGTCTCGGTACCGTACGCCAGCGCGGCCACGGCCTGGGCGCCGCCCACCATATAGATCTCGTCCACGCCGCCGAGCTTGGCGGCCGCGAGCGTATACGGGCTAATCAGTCCATCCTTTTGCGGCGGGGTTACCATGACCACGCGTTTGACGCCGGCTACCTTGGCGGGAATGGCGTTCATAAGCACGGTGGAAGGGTACTGTGCACGACCGCCCGGCACGTAGATACCGGCCGCAGCAAGCGGGGTCACCTTAACGCCGAGCATCGTGCCGTCCGGGCGCGTGGTAAACCAGCTCTGCTCGACCTCGCGCTGGTGGAACTCGCGAATCTGGCGTGCAGCCTTTTCGAGCGCCGCGACAAAAGCGGGATCGAGGCCTTCGGGCGCGGCATCGATCTGCTCTTGCGGTAGACGGAAGCTCTGCAGTTCAACGCCGTCAAAGCGCTGGCAATAGTCGCGCACTGCGGCATCGCCGTTGGCACGCACGTTGGCCACAATATCGCGGGCGGCGTCGACGATGTTTTGCGGCAGCACGCCCTTACGGTTGAGCTGGTTGGTAACGAGGCGCTCACCGGGAGCAAGCTTGATAGTCTTCATATCGGTATCCCCTATCGGTCGAGGTCTTGTTCGAAAAACGAGAGACCGGGCGGCGGCGCCAATCAGCCCGCAGCCCGGACGTTGGGGCGCCCGTTGCGTGCTCGCGCTATTGTGCCGAGCCCGCAACGGGCTCAAAATGCTTGTCCTTCACGGCTGCCGCCAAGCGATCTGCCAGATTGCATACGCGCGGATCCAGACGTGCGGCGCCTGGATTGACAAAGAAGCGGGCCGTGCAGTCCATGATGCGGCCGGTGATGACCAGGTCATTGTCACGCAGTGTGGCGCCCGTGGCGGTAATGTCCACGATGCGATCGGTCATGCCGACAATGGGGCCCAGCTCGATGTTGCCGTGCAGCGAGACGATATCGGCATTCACACCGCGCTCGGCATACCAGGCACTCGCGATGCGCGGGTACTTAGTTGCCACGCGAAGCGACCCGCGGCGGGCATAGTTGCGCTCGGCCTGGCCGGCGCGCCACGCGGGCTCCGCCTCGATAAAGGTGCACAGGCCGTAGCCCAGATCAACCAGCTGCAGCAGGTTGAGGTCTGCCTCGATAAGCGAGTCCCAGCCGCAGATGCCGCAATCGGCACCGCCACAGCCCACAAAGGCGGGCGCATCGCTGGGACGCACGATGACATACTCGATATCGCCGACCGTGCCCTCACCAGCGTGTGTGTCGCGGCCGCGCACGATGAGGTGACGACCGGGATCGCGCAGCTCCGAGACATCCAAGCCCGCGGCCTCGAGCACGTCGAGCGTGTCGGCCTTGAGCGAACCCTTGGGCACGGCGATGCGCAGCGGGCCCTCGGCGCCACGGCCCACGGCGTGATCGCCATCGGAGGCGGCGTCCTCGGCCGAGGTGCGCGCAGCCTCCAGGCGCTCAAGCGAAAAGGCGAAACCCGCCGCCGGCACCTCGATGCCGTCGCCAAATGCACCGGTAAAGATGGAGTCGTAGCGTCCGCCCGAACCGACCGGATCGGGCAAGCCGCCAGCATAGGCCTTAAAGACCAAACCCGTGTAGTAATCGAAAGAGTTCATGATGGAGAAGTCGAAGGACAGCACCTGGGCGTCCTCGGGAGCCAGGCCCTCGACCAGGGCGCGCAGCTCGCGCGTGAGCGGCGCGACAATGCCCGCCGCCGCCAGCAGCGCGTCGACGCGGTCGAGTACCTCGGCGCCGCCGTGCAAGCGCGGCAGCTCGCTAATGGCAGCCTTGACGGCCTCGGGCTCGGCACTTGCCGCCACGCGGGCATCGAGGCCCACGAAGTCGTTGGCGTGCACACAACGCAATGCCTCGGCAGCCAGTTCGCGATCCTCACAGGCCGCGAGTAACTCCTTAAACGGACGCACGCTGCCCGCGATAATGCGCGCATCGGGAAGTGCCAGTTTGCGCACGGCCTCGGCTACCAGCGAGACGATCTCGACGTCGCCCGCAGTGTCGCCCACACCGATGAGCTCAAAACCAAGTTGCGTAAACTGACGCGAGCCACCGGCATTGCGCTGGCACTCGCGAACCACCGGCGCCTCGTAGCGCAGGCGCAGGGGCAGGTCGGCAGCGCACATGCGGGTCGAAACCAAGCGCACGATCGGCAACGTGTTGTCGGGACGGACCACCAGCAGGCGGCCGTCGTCATCAAAGAGCTTAAACGGCGTATCCGCAATGCGGCCGCCCTCCTCGAGCGAACCCTTGTCCTCGAGCAGCGGCGTCTCGACCGGAAGGTAATGATGCTCCCTGAAGCAGCCCTTCACCGTACATGCGATCTCCTCGCGCGCCTGAGCCTCCTCGGGCAATATGTCCCGGAATCCCCACGGTGTGGCCGTCATCTAATGAGCCTCCTCATGCTGTGTTTCATATAGAACAGAAGACCGGCATAGCTCCGCCGGTCTTCTGGGTACTTTAGCATACTAGAGTGCTTGCGGGGAAAATCCGTCGTAGCCGCTCACACCGTATTCATTTGGAAACATAGGATAGGTTGCCGCAACCCAACCCCACCTAGGCGCCAATCGCGCGTCGGTACTCCGCCATAACCTGAGCGTCGGCCGCCGCAGGATTGGCGAAATAGCGCCAGTCATAGGTCTCGGCCGAAACAACTCCGCGATAGCCGCGCGCCATCAGCCTATCCAGGTCGGCGCGCATATCGCGGTCGCCGTCCCCCCAGGCAAGATGCGTCGTGCCGTCTGCCGCAACATCGACAAAATGCACGTGGGCGACATCATCGCCAAGCAGATCGAAATAATCGTCGATGGTATCCCCCGCCACCGCCATAGCGCCCAAATCCAGACATGCCTTAAGCGCCGGATGATCAACTGCCTCGATCATGCGCTTCGTATCGGCCGCCGAGTTCACGATCATCGACTCAACCGGCTGTAGGGCCTCGAGCACCAGTCGCACGCCGCGTTCTCCCGCATGCTCGGCAATCGCACGCAGCATCGAGGCGCTGCGACCCCACGCGTCCTCGATCGGCTCGTTCAAAAATGCCCAGCCGCTCGAGACCATGACCTGCTCGGCTCCAAGTTCCGCCGCGATATCCACAACGTTCTTAAAGTACGCGAGCGTGCGGGCGCGCGCCTCATTCCCACGCGCCGCAATATTCCACGGCTTGGGGTTGTTCTGTTCGGGACAAAGCCCCACAATCCGAACGCCATACCGCTGTGACAGCTCCCGCACCTGCTCGAGCGAATCGTATCCATGGCAATCAACATACAGATGCATCGCCCCGGTCCAAAGCTCGCAACACGTGTAGCCCGAGGCCGCTGCCGAAGAAAAGAATTCCTCAAGGTCAAAATAACGATGGCTGATATTCATGACGGCAAGCAGGGGGTAGCTCATAATTACTCTCCAACCTAAACGAGGCCCCGTTCCATATAGGAGCGGGGCCCAATTACATAAACGTTATTTGCTCTTAGTAGTCGAACTGGTGATAGTAACGACGGTAGTTGAGGTTGTGCTTGGTGACCGTCTCGTAGTAAGCGGCAAGGCGATCGGTAATCAGCGAGGAGAGGATCCACGGAGACACGATGACGCGGAACTCGTCGTCAAGGCCGGGGATCGCGAACTCGGCGGTGTCGATGATGTTGATGTCGGTG
>CABTZM010000117.1 GCA_902489295.1 uncultured Collinsella sp. | reverse complement strand
GAGGACAAGAAGCAGAAGGAGGAGGTCGAGGTCCGCAACCAGACCGATAGCCTGTGCTACTCCACCGAGCAGACCCTCAACGAGCTGGGCGACAAGGTTTCCGCCGATGTGAAGTCCAAGGCCGAGACCGCTATCGCCGACGCCAAGAAGGCGCTCGAGGGCTCTGACGTCGAGGCCATCAAGGCCGCTGGCGAGTCCCTGCAGTCCGTGGCCTACGAGCTGGCCCAGGTTGTCTACGCCGACGCTCAGCAGCAGACCGACGGTGCCGCCGGCGCCCAGCCTGCCGACGATGACGTCGTCGACGCCGACTACGAGGTTGTGGACGACGAGGACAAGTAATCATGTCCGCCCGTAAAGCTCGCACGGAGGCGGCCGCCGCTGGCGCCGCCCCCGTTGACTCTGAGGAGAAGGACGTGAAGATTCCCGTAGAGGCCGTCGACGATACCGAGGCCAACGAGGCCGCGGCTGCCGAGGCTGCCGAGAACCAGGTAGAGGATTCCAACAAGGAGGCGACGATGACCGAGGACGAGATGGTGGAAGCCGCTATCCGCGCCGGTGAGGAAGCCGCCGACAACGACTTTAAGCTCAAGTTCGAGCAGGCCCAAAAGGAACTTGCCGACGTGCGCAGCGAGCTCGATGCTGCGGCAGAGGCTCAGAAGGCCGCCGAGGACAAGGCGAAGGACGCCACCGAGCGCACCGCCCGTCTGCAGGCCGACTGGGAGAACTTCCGTCGCCGCACCGCCAACGAGCGCATTGCCGAGCGCGAGCGCGCGACCGAGAAGCTCGTCACCGCGCTGCTGCCGGTGATCGACGATATCGAGCGCGCGATCGACCATGCCCGCAGCCAGGAGCTTTCCGACGACTTTAAGCAGTTCGTCGACGGCGTCGATGCGGTGCATGCCAAGCTGCTCGACGTGTTTGCGCACGAGGGCGTTGAGCCCATCGACCCCAAGGGCGAGGCGTTCGATCCGCTCGAGCACCAGGCCGTGGGTCGCGTCGAGGACGCGTCGCAGTACGACGAGACCGTCAACGATGTGTACCAGAAGGGCTACCGCATGGCGGACCGCATCCTGCGCTCCGCGATGGTGACGGTGACCTACGGTGGCGAGAAGCGCCCCGCACCGGAGCCCGAAGCGGCGCCCGAGGATGCTGCGGCCGATACGGCCGAGAGCACCGAGGAGTAATTGAGAAGGGCCCCGGGGCAACACCCGGGGCCCTTTCTGGCCTAGTGACATATGAAAGCATGAGCCGCCGCCCGCTGGGCGGCGGATGAAACAGGAGAGGAGCTACGATGGCTGCAGGCAAAACCTTCTATGACATCCTGGGCGTATCCAAGAGCGCCTCCGACAAAGAGATCAAGAGCGCGTTTCGCAAGCTCGCGCAAAAATATCACCCCGATGCCGGCGGCGACGAGGCCAAGTTCAAGGAGATCAGCGAGGCCTACGAGACGCTTTCGGACGAGAAGAAGCGCAAAGAGTACGACCAGATGCTCATGTTTGGCGGCATGCCGGGCGCAGGCGGCGCGTATGGCGGCGGCTACGGTGCCGGCGCGGGCGCCAGCGGCTGGGGCGACATCTTCGACAGCATCTTTAGCGGCAATGGCGCCTGGGGCAGCGATTGGGGCTCGGGCTTTGCCGGGGCTGCGGGCGCTGCCGGTGCCGGCGCGGATCGCAGCCGCGCGCGCAAGGGCGGCGACCTGTCGCTGACTGTCGACGTAACGGCCGAGGACGCGTTCCGCGGCGTGACTCACAAAGTCACCTATCGCATTCCTTCGACGGGCGAGCAGCAGACCATCACGGTCTCAGTGCCCGCGGGCGCGGTCGACGGCGGCAAGCTACGCTACAAGCGTCGCGGCGAGTATGGCGTTGCGGGTGGCGAGCGCGGTGACCTGGTCGTGACCACGCATGTGGAGGAGCACCCGCTGTTTAAGCGCAAAGGCGCCGATGTGACCATGGAGGTACCGGTCTCGGTCTACGAGGCGGCGCTCGGCTGCACGGTGGACGTGCCTACGCCCGGCGGTGCGACGGTCCGTTTGAAAGTGCCCGCGGGTACCCAGACGGGCAAGAAGTTTCGCTTTAAGGAGATGGGGGCGCCCGACGTTAAGCACCGTGGCCGCACAGGCGCGCTGCTTGTCGAGATTAAGGTGCAGGTCCCCACGAACCTGTCCGACGACGAGTGCGATGCCATGACCAAGCTGCGGGAGACCGACACGCGCGACTATCGCGAGAAGGTCAACCGTTACAAGGCGACGTACTAGGGCGGTCGCGGCGCGCGCCCGCGCCCGCGGGCTTATGATGGACGATAACGAGACGGAAAGGGGTCAGGTAGCATGGCCGAGGACAATAGGAACAAACCGCTGTACATGATCAGCGTGGCGGCCGAGCTGACCGGCATGCATCCGCAGACTCTGCGCGTCTACGAGTCCAAGGGCCTGGTGAATCCTCAGCGCTCGGGCGGTAACACGCGCCTGTATTCGCGTGCCGATATCGAGCGTCTGGAACTCATCAACCAACTGACCGACGAGGGCATCAACCTTGCCGGCGTGGTGCGCATCCTCGATATGAAGGAGCGCGCCGAGGAGCGCGAGCGCGAGAACGAAAAACTCCGTGCCCGCGTGCGCCAGCTCGAGGACGAGCTGCACGAGTACAAGATGCAGAAGAAGATCACCGCCCTGGCCCCGCGCGACGGCTCGGTTAACCCCGAACAGGTCATGCGCAAGCTGCTGGGCGCCGGCGGAGATCTCTAGGTTCCGCCGTTCTGACGAACGGCGGACCAGTTGACGCTGCGCGCCGTCCAGAGCGACAATTTGTCATTCAAAGGGCAAGGCATGACCAGAAGGTCTATGCCTTGCCTTTTTCATGCCAACTTGTTCGCTCTGGACGGCGCTCGCTGTCCGTCCTCTGCCTGCGGCGTTGCCTTGCTCCGGATGCGGTAGGGTAGTCATTGGGGACGTTCTTAAATGACTAGTCGAAAGGGACGCTCTTGCACAAAATCTTCCGGCCCTCGACCGGCACGTCCTTTACTTTACCTAGATAAAGTGAACGTGCAGATTCGTAACCCACTCGCAACCGTTCTATGGCACGATATTGAACGAACGTATGCTATGCGCCCAAATCTTTTGGGCAGAGTGGGAGACAGTATGGTCAAGCTGTACGAGGACGGCATCTACCTGCGCGGCGGCAGCGAGGTCGTGCCTGCGGCCGAGGCTGCTGAGCGCGGCATTACGAAGACGCCCGAGGATGCCAAGCGCGGAACCATCGCGTATTCGATCCTCCAAGCACACAATACGTCCGGCGACCCCGAGGCACTCAAGATTCGCTTCGACGCCATGGCGAGCCACGACATCACCTTTGTCGGCATCATCCAAACGGCGCGTGCCTCGGGCATGGAGCAGTTCCCGCTGCCCTACGTGCTCACCAACTGCCATAACTCGCTGTGCGCCGTGGGCGGCACCATCAACGAGGACGACCACGTCTTTGGCCTCTCTGCGGCCAAGAAGTACGGCGGCATCTTTGTCCCGCCGCACATCGCCGTCATCCACTCCTTTATGCGTGAGAACTTTGCCGGTTGCGGCAAGATGATCCTGGGTTCCGACTCGCACACCCGCTACGGCGCCCTGGGCACCATGGCCGTGGGTGAGGGCGGCGGCGAGCTGGCCAAGCAGTTGCTGCGCGACACCTACGATGTCGCCTATCCCGGCGTCGTTGCCATCTACCTCACGGGTGCCCCGCGCCCCGGCGTCGGCCCGCACGACGTGGCGCTCGCCATCATCCGCGCCGTCTTTGCCAAGGGCTACGTTAAGAACAAGGTCATGGAGTTCGTGGGCCCCGGCATCTCGAGCATGACGACCGACTACCGCAACGGCGTCGACGTCATGACCACCGAGACCACCTGCCTTTCCTCAATCTGGGCAACCGACGAGGACACGCACGCGTTTTTGACCATGCACGGCCGCGGCGACGACTACCGCGAGCTCAAGCCCGCCGATGTCGCCTACTACGACGGCTGCGTCGAGGTCGACTTGTCGAGCATCAAGCCCATGATCGCGCTGCCGTTCCATCCTTCCAACGGCTTTGAGATCGACGAGCTCAATGAGAACCTCGAGGACATCCTTCACGAGGTGGAGCTCGAGGCCGCCAAGATCGGCGGGGGTAAGACGCACTTTAGCCTGCTCGACAAGATCGTCGACGGCAAACTGCACGTGCAGCAGGGCGTTATCGCCGGCTGCTCGGGCGGCAACTACGACTCCGTGGTCCAGGCTGCCCGCGTGCTCAAGGGCGCCAACACCGGCTGCGGCGAGTTCTCGCTGTCGGTCTATCCCACGAGCCAGCCCGTGGCGCTCGAACTTACACGCCGCGGCTATATCTACGACCTCATGGAGGCCGGCGCAATCGTGCGCACGGCGTTCTGCGGCCCGTGCTTTGGCGCCGGCGACACGCCTGCCAACAACGGCCTGTCCATCCGCCACACCACACGCAACTTCCCCAACCGCGAGGGCTCCAAGCCGGGCAATGGCCAGCTGAGCGCCGTGGCCCTGATGGATGCACGCTCCATTGCGGCGACCGCTGCCAACGGCGGCATCCTGACGCCGGCGACCGACCTGCCCGAGGAGACCTGGGACGAGGCCTGCGAGTACACCTTCGACGACGCGCCGTACAAGAAGCGCGTGTACTGGGGCTTTGGCAAGGCCGAGCCTGCCGACGAGCTGGTCGAGGGACCCAACATCAAGCCGTGGCCCGCGATGGAGCCGCTCGGCGACGACATCCTGCTCAAGGTATGCTCCAAGATCATGGACCCGGTCACCACGACCGACGAGCTCATCCCCTCCGGCGAGACGAGTTCCTTCCGCTCCAACCCGCTCGGCCTGGCCGAGTTTACACTCAGCCGCCGCGACCCTGCCTACGTGGGCCGCTCCAAGGAGGTCGACGCCGTGGAGAAGCGCCGCGTTGCCGGTGAGGCCGCGGGTGACCTGGCCGCGCTCGATGCCGAGCTTGCCGGTGTGTTTGAGGCACTGGCCGGCGTAGGTGTCGCGGCCGATGCCAAGGCGACCGAGTACGGCTCCATGCTCTACGCCAAGAAGCCGGGCGACGGCTCTGCCCGCGAGCAGGCCGCGAGCTGCCAGCGCGTGATCGGCGGCCTGGCCAACATCGTCCACGAGTACGCCACCAAGCGCTATCGCTCTAACGTGATGAACTGGGGCATGGTGCCCTTCCAGATGGAGGCCGAGCCCAACTTTGAGGTGGGCGACTACGTCTTCGTGCCGGGTATCCGTGCTGCGCTCGATGGCGACCTGCAGAACATCGCCGCCTACGTGGTGCGTGCCGACGGTGCGGTTGAGCAGATTGAGCTCTACATTGCCGATATGACGGCCGAGGAGCGTGCCATCGTCAAGGCTGGCTGCCTGATCAACTACAACAAGTTCAAGGCCGCTGCCGAGTAACGCACTTAATTGTCCGCCCGGGGCTTACCCTTTCCCGCCCGCTCACGCGCTTCGCGAGGGTCGCCCGAGGGAAAGGTGTGTCCGGGGCTACCGCGACGTTCTCGTTGGGCCTTGAGGGACGCTAAAAATAGACTTGCTTGATGCCGCCTCTTTTTATTGGGGCGGCTTCTTTGTTCGGGCCACCACAATGGGGACAGGCACCTTTGTGGTGGTCCGCAGTTTATCTCGATCTGTAACAGGTAGACCTTTATATACAGAGTAGTTGTTACAGATTTAGATAAACGGGCGCTGCCGATCATTTCATCTCGATCTGTAACATCTGAGGTCAAAAACGGCCGCTAGATGTTACAGATTGAGATGTTGAGTGCCGGGGCCGAAGACCACCACAAAGGGGCCTGTCCCTTTCGTGGTGGTGGGGGCGAGCTCGATGCTGCCGTGCTCGCTGAACGACATTCTAATGAGCGTCTCTACAGAATTTCATCTGGGCTGGCGGGTTTGGTTGTTTTGGGGATGCCGAGTTTGGATGACGCGAAATCGTCAACATTGTCCTTAATTCCGTCTTTGGTGTAGACAGTGACCATATAGGTGCTGTGTCCGAATTCGCCCTTGTCGCGTGTTGCCCAGGCATCCCAGTAGGCGGCCCTGTTTCGCCCTTTGATTTTTCCGACACGGCGGAGTTCTGTTCGCTTTAATTTCTGGTTGCTATAGATGGTTCGACCGGCCTCCTCGGTGAGCCCGCACTGTCCAAGCATCTTGTCGAGGACTTGGTTCATGTGGCGCTCATCGGTGTTTGGTGCGTAGTCGTAGGCGAGGGTGATGGAGTCGAGTGGCTGGTCGTCGATTAGATAGTTTAGCGCCTGAGGTCCAAGGCAGAAATAGGGGGAGCATCCGTCGATCTGACCGAGCAGTGGCAACTTTGACTGCCAACTTCCGGTGGGAATTGCATCTTCGTAGAACACACCGCGGCAGACAAAGGAGAGCGAGGTGGCACGTGAGCCGGCGTCGATCATCCCGCATAAATCGAAGGGCGAGGCGATACCGAGGGAAAAGGGCGTGACGACGATAAAGAAGAACATCGCGATGGGTATGGCGAAAATGGTAATGACGTTGCGACCGGTGGAATGAGACGGCTTCATATGCGCTCCTCGAGACAAAGATCTGTTGAGGATAGGCAGAAATGGATATGTTCAGAGAACAATTCAAGTTTAATCTCATGGCGCGAGATGGTCGACCGTAAGCGTCGAAAACCACCACAAAGGTGTCCCCTTTGTGGTGGTTT
>CABTZM010000116.1 GCA_902489295.1 uncultured Collinsella sp. | reverse complement strand
CCGGACATGATGTGGCTCACCACCATGAACCCCGAGACGCGCCGCCTGATCAAGGTGGAGCCCGAGGACGTGGCCAAGATGGAGTCCATGTTCAACCTGCTGCTGGGCAACGACGAGGCCGGCCGCAAGCGCCATATCGCCGAGCACGGCAAGGAGTATCTCGACCAGCTGGACCTGCAGTAAGGACGGGCGGCCAGGGCGAGCGGCGTCAGCCCGCGACAAGCCCCGCGCCCGCCATCCGGCAGCCCCGCACGCGCTACAGCACAACGGCCCTAAAGGAAGCATCAAGAGGAAATCGTGGCTAAGAAGAAAACCAACACCCCTAACAAGAAGAAGCAGGTCAACACCGACAACGTCATCGGCCTGCATTCGGAGGTCACGGCGCAGCCCATCACGGAGACGCTCGAAACCAACTACATGCCCTACGCCATGAGCACCAACGTCTCACGCGCGTTCCCCGAGATCGACGGCTTCAAACCCTCGCACCGCAAGCTGCTCTACACCATGTACAAGATGGGCCTGCTCAAGGGCGAGCGCCAGAAGAGCGCCAACATCGTGGGTCAGACCATGAAGCTCAACCCGCACGGCGACGCCGCCATCTACGAGACGATGGTCCGCCTCGCCACGGGCAACGAGGCACTGCTCGCGCCGTTCGTGGAGTCCAAGGGCAACTTTGGCAAGTACTACTCGGGCGACCTGACCTACGCCGCCTCGCGTTACACCGAGGCCAAGCTCTCCCCCATCAGCGCCGAGATCTTCAAGGACATCGACAAGGACCCGGTCGACTTCGTGGACAGCTACGACGGCGCCATGAAGGAGCCGCGCCTGCTGCCCACCACGTTCCCCAACATCCTCGTCTCGGCCAACAAAGGCATCGGCGTCGCCATGGCGTCCGACATCTGCGGCTTCAACCTCAACGAGGTCTGCACTGCCACAATACACTACCTGCAGGACCCCGACTGCGACCTGCTCGAGTACATGCCCATGCCCGACTTCTCGACCGGCGGCGAGATCATCTACCGCCGCGAGGAGATGGAAAAGATTATTGAGACCGGCCTGGGCAGCTTCCAGATCCGCTCCCGCTGGCGTTGGATTCCCGAAGAGCGCATCATCGAGGTCTACGAGATCCCCTACACCACCAAGACCGATGTCATCATCGAACGCATCGTCAAGCTCTCCAAGGAAGGCAAGGTCAAGGAGATCGCCGACATCCGCGACGAGACAGACCTTTCGGGTCTGCGCATCGCCATCGACCTTAAGCGCGGCGTCGACCCCGACAAGCTCATGGCCAAGCTCTATCGCTCGACCACGCTACAGGATTCGTTCTCGTGCAACTTCAACGTGCTCGTCGATGGCTATCCCCGTGTTATGGGCGTGCGCCAGATCCTGCACGAGTGGGTCAAGTGGCGTATTGAGTCCACACGTCGCCGCATTAACTATGACCTGGGCAAAAAGTCCGAGCGCCTGCACCTGCTGCACGGCCTCGAGGCGATCTTGCTCGACATCGACAAGGCCATCGCCATCATCCGCGGCACCAAGCTCGAAGCCGAAGTCGTGCCCAACCTTATGAAGGGTTTCGACATCGACGAGACCCAGGCCGAGTTTGTTGCCGAACTTAAGCTCCGCAACATCAACGAGGAGTACATCCTCAACCGCACCAAGGACATCGCCAAGCTCGAGGGTGAGATTGCCGAGCTTGAGGAGATTCTCTCGAGCGAAGACAACATCAAGAAGGTCATCAGCGATGAGCTGGCAGCAGTCAACAAGAAATATGTGATGCCGCGCCGCACGGGCAGGATCGAGCCCCATGAGGTCGTCGAGGTAAGCCTGGAGCCCGAGGTCGAGGAGTACCCGGTGACCATCATGCTCTCGCGCGATGGCTACCTTAAGAAGATGACGGACCGCGTGCTCAAGAAGGCGACCACGCTCAAGTACAAGGACGGCGATAAGCCCTTTATCGAGTTCCCGTCCTCCAACACCCACGAGCTGCTGGTCTTTACCAACAAGAGTCAGGTATACAAGTGCAAGGTCGCGACGTTTGAGGATACCAAGTCGGCACAGCTGGGCTCGTACCTGCCGACCGATCTTGAGATGGAACCCGACGAGAGCGTCATCTGGGTCATCGACCCCGAGGACTACAAGGCCGACGTGTTGTTCGTCTTTGAGAACGGCCGCGTGGTGCGCGTCGCGCTTTCTGGATACGTCACCAAAACCAACCGCAAGCGCCTCAAGAACGCCATCTACGGCGGCAGCAAGCTGCTGTATGCCCAGGTGCTCAAGGATGATCGCGACATCGCGCTGGTCTCGAGCGACTACCGCCTGATGAACTTCAACACGTCGCTGCTCAAGACCAAGACGACTACCAACACGCAGGGTGTCCAGGCCTTTACGGCCAAGAAGGGCCGCTCGGTCACCACCGTCGGCACAACCGAAGAGATCCTTGGCGCCGGCGTCTCGGCCGAGAAGTTCACCGCGCAGAGCCTGCCCTCCGCCGGTGCCCTCATGAAGGAAAACGACATGCCGAGTTTGTTTGACTAGGTACCACGGCAACGAGACCGTTAGATACTTCGCAAAGCGACGAGGCCCGGAGCGCAACGACATTGCGCCCGGGACTCGTCGTTTTTCTTCTCAACTATTTCTTAACGCAGATTAATTGATTTCTGCTTATTTTTCTGCGTTAAAAAATGTCAGCGTCACTGCTTCGATGCCCTTTGGTCGGTCGTAGCAAAACTTGCAAAAATTAGCAAAACTTGCAAAAATTAGCAAAACTTGCAAAGGAGACACCATGGAGTACAGCAAGAACCCCTTTACCCCGACGTTCGGAAGTATCCCTCCCTTTCTAGCGGGTCGCGAGCATATTCTGCGTGACATCAACCGTGGTTTTATCAACGGCCCGGGAGATCCAAACCTGTCGACTATTTTTACGGGCGCAAGGGGAACGGGCAAGACGGCGCTTCTCTCGCTCCTTTCAGAAACGGCGCTTGAACACGGTTGGATCGCAGCAAATGTCTCCGCCATGCCAGGCATGCTCGAAGATATTATCGAGCGAACCAAAGAAGCCGCAGATAGCTACCTCTCACAGCCTCATGCGCGCATAAACGGCGTTCAAATTGGTCCAGTGGGCATCGATTGGACATATGCTCAAGAGGTCCAGGGCAACTGGCGCACACGCATGAATGGCATCTTTAAGCAACTCGAAAAACATGACATCGGACTTCTCATTACCATCGATGAAGTCACCGTCGATCTCGAAGAAATGCTTCAATTTGCCTCTGTTTACCAGCACTTTGTACGCGAAGGTAAAAAAGTTGCCCTACTCATGGCAGGACTGCCCTACAAAGTATCGGCGTTGCTGCGTAACGATTCCGTCTCGTTCCTCAGGCGTTCCCAATATCATCAGTTAAGACGAATCACTGACGTTGAAATTGCAAACGCGTTTCGCAAAACCGTTGAGGCCGGAGGACGTTCAATCACACCAGAAGCGCTCGAGAATGCTGTGAAGGCCGTCGACGGATTCCCCTACATGATGCAGCTCGTCGGATATCGCACTTGGGATGTTTCGGAGAACTCGCCCAAAATCAGTGCACCTGATGTACAGCAGGGTTCTCTGCTTGCCCGCATGGAGCTGCGCGATCGAATTCTCGAAACGACCTATCGAGAGCTTTCCGATAAAGACATTGAGTTTTTGCTCGCGATGCTGCCCGATTCTGGCCCCAGCAGGGTCTCGGAGGTAGCCAAACGCATGGGCGTCGCCAGCAACTACGCAAGCCAATACAAACGCCGCCTCCTGGAGGACGGCGTCATTGGAGAGCGCGGGCGTGGTCTCGTTGGCTTTGACATTCCCGCGTTCAGGGAATTCTTGAACGAGAAGGCGTTTTAGCACGCCGGAATTGTCCGCGGAAGCATCAACGCATGGCAATCAGCATTCCTCTTGGTAAGGATAGCAAGCATTTTCCACCAACACCGATTGCCATGCGTTCTTCTTGTCCTTAGGCGAGCTTGCGAGCGAGCTCTCGCACCTCTTCCAACTTGGGCGAGGAGGCCATGCTGTCGCGCTCGGTCATACCGCTGATGGTGACAATGCCCTGGTCCTCCCACTTGCAGTACGCGCAGGTCGACTTGTACATAGCGATCGCCGCATCATAGACGCCCTCGCTGTGGCTATCGAGCAAAAGGGCCGTCTTGGTGAACGGGAAGCCTGTAGCACCGAAGGCGTACAGGCGGTCGATGGCGGCCTTCTCCTGCGCAGTGATATCAAACCAGTAGATAGGCGAAGCGAAGACAACCATATCGGCGCCTTTCAGCGACTCGATCACGTCGGCCATGTCATCCTTCTGCACGCAAGTGCCCTCATGGGTAAAGCAGTACTGGCATCCCAGACAACCAGCGATCTTTTTGCTGGCAACGCGGACGACCTCAACCGCATGGCCGCCCTCACGCGCGGTCTCGGCAAACGTCTCGACCATGGTGTCGGTATTGGCGCCCTTGCGCGGGCTACCACTCAATACAACGATATTCATAAGAATCTCCCTCCTTCATGCCGCAGGCGCGCGGCATATTTTTTGTTTTAACCAAAACAGATGGAGCTATGCAGTCGCCTCGTTTCAGCTACTTCCACTTAGTAATAGGAGCCACTGGTCAAAAGCCTGTCAACATCAAAACAAGTTTTCAATCTATCGATTCTACGTGAGGCAATGGTCCCCATTTGATGCCCGCACTGTTTGCGCACTAGGGAGCAAAAGAATCTGGCCGCCGCTCAAATAAGATCACCGCCATCTTGCATAAACGACGCCATGTTAAGGTGCCTGACGCCATCCCTCTCCTGCAATAGAGGATCAAGCGTGAACAAGTAGCGCGGATACCCATCCCTGATGTGGCCGAACGGCCTGTACTCGCGCTCCTCGACGCCTCTGTCGGCAATCGACATAGAGACCTGGATGTAGGCGTAAGCATTGCGCCTACGAGCGATGAAGTCACACTCGAGCTTCCCAATACGGCCCACAGAAAGCTCGTACCCGCGCGATGCAAGATAGAGGTAGAGCACGTTCTCCAACGCCGGCCCGTAGTTAATCCTCGCATCCGTGTTCATGGCGAAATAGAAGCCGGGATCAGCCAGGTAGTACTTCTCTTCGCGGATAAGCGATCGCCGAGACTTGAGATCGAACCTCGAGCAGCGATAAAGGATCTTCGCGTCAACAAGAATCTGGATATACCGATTGAGCGTTTCGCGCTTGATGGGAATCTTCTCGACATCATTGAAGTACGCAAGGAGGTTCTTCAGGTTCGTCGGCGCACCAAAGTTGTTGATGAGATACGTCTGGACGGCATCGAAAACCGAGACATTCTTAATCTTGTTCGAATGTTTGACGTCCTTTTCAAAGATCTCATGAATAACACTCTTGATATAGGTGCGCTTTTCATCCTCGCCCTCATACTCCAACGCTTTGGGAAATCCTCCAAGGGTCAGGTACTCGGTAAACTCTCCTACGAGAACGTCATTGACAGGCTTGCCGAGAAAACGCTTCATATCGATATATTCCGCAAAGTCGAGTGGGAACACTTCGAACTCGATATAGCGACCCGTCAGCTTTGTAACAAGCTGCCCAGAAAGCAGATATGAATTCGAACCGGTAATGAAAATGGACCAACCGCCATCTGTCCGGTAGCCGTTGATGAGCAGCTCGAATTCCTCTACGTTCTGAATCTCATCGATGAAGAGGTACTTCGTCTCCTCAGTGTCTGCTGAGGTCGACATGTCAATCAGATTTTCGAGCTCATCGGTCGTCTTGACCTTCCTGTTCTCCCGTGAGTCGAGGTCGATATAGATGATGTGGTCGCCCGCTACACCGGATTCCACAAGTTCGCCTGCGATTGATTGCATGAGGCAGGATTTACCACACCTGCGAACACCGGTGATTACCTTGATCATCCCGTCATCGTGGTAGAAACCACGCATTTGCTTCAGATACTTTTCACGTCGGTATATACGCAAGATGCACCCCCTTTTTTTTAGTGTCAATTTTATCAGTTATGGGGGTACTTTTTTACATTTTATAAAAAAGCGTACCGATAACTTATTCTCACTTAGTTTCGGAAGTCGAGCAGGCGGTCGCGGTAGTACCCGTACTGCGCCCGGCGTGCCTCGATCTCGGCAGGGATACCGTCGGTGAGCGATTTCGTTAGGGTGTCGAAGCGGTCGAGGATGTCGACGACCTTCTGCTGGGTGCCGATGGATGGGGCGGGAATCTCGACCCTCGATAAGTCCACAGGCGCGGCTTCGATTACCTTTTTCGGTTTAGCGTATTGCTCTTCAGATCATCGTGGTGTGCTCGTAGCCGCGCTCCACGAGGAGCCGCTCGGCAACGTCGAGAATCTTCTCGACCGTCTCCTCCGGGTACTTATTGCGTGCCACGGGCACCTCCGTCCTTGTTATCGCGATAAACATACCATGAGTGGCGTACAGGTCGAGAAGGGCTGGCGCCAAAAGAGCCCAACGGCCGTTACGGCTTCGTTAGAAACGCGCCCCACCATGGATGGTGAACCCGAAAGGCAAGGCGCGCGGGCACGGCGACTCGGCCCGTGCGCCCGGAAGAGAAAGGACGAACCCATGGGTTACATGCTCGAGACGCGCGGGCTCACCAAGCGCTTCGGCCGCGGCGACCAGGCGCAGGAGGCCGTGGCCGACGTGAGCCTTCATATCCGCGAGGGCGAGGTGTACGGGCTGCTCGG
>CABTZM010000115.1 GCA_902489295.1 uncultured Collinsella sp. | reverse complement strand
CATTTAAGTCTGTCCCCAATCAACATATCGCTCAAAAGAAAAAGCCTCCACAGGTTTCCCCGCAGAGGCTTTCGCTACAAGAACTATTTGTCGGCGTCGGTGTTGCCGTCAGCGTTGGCAGCATTGCCATCTCCGGCATCATCGGATGCGGCTTCGGCATCCTCCTGCATGGCCGCCTGCGCAAAGGCCGCGGCATCAGCCGCCAACTCCTCCTCGCTCATGCGAGGCGAGCGCTTCTTGGTCGGCATGCCGGCCGCCTTGGCGTTGCGCTCCTCCTTGGCCGCCAGGATATCGCCCTCGCGCTCAAGGTAAGCATCCCACTCGTTGTCGAGCAGGGCGTTCACGGCGTCGCCTTCGACGGTCTCGCGCTCAAGCAGCACCTTCGCCATCAGATCGAGCTGATCGCGACGGGCATCCAAAATCTCGACCGCACGGCGATGGGCTTCGCGCATGATGCGCTGAACCTCGATATCGATGCGGCGCGCCGTCTCCTCGGAGTAATCCTGGTGATCGGCGTAGTCGCGACCCAGGAACACCTGATGTTGCGCCTCGCCAAACACTTGCGTGCCCAACTCCTCGCTCATGCCCAAGCGCGTGACCATCTCGCGCGCCATCTTAGTCGCGCGCTCCAGATCGTTGCTCGCGCCCGACGTGATGTCGTCGCACATGAGCTCCTCGGCAACGCGACCGCCCAAGAACACGGCGAGCTCGTCGAGCATCTCGTTCTTGGTCTTGAGGAAGTGATCCTCCTGCGGAAGCTGCAGTGTGTAGCCCAGGGCCTGACCGCGGCTGACGATCGAGATCTTATGAACCGGATCGGAGTGCTCCAGGATGTGGCCCACCAAAGCGTGACCGCTCTCATGGTAGGCAATCGTGGTGCGCTCGGCTTCGGTCATCACGCGACCCTTGCGTTGCGGTCCGGCAATCACGCGCTCCATCGACTCCTCGACCTCGTCCATCGAGATCACAGAACGATGACGGCGAGCGGCCAGCAACGCAGACTCGTTGAGCAGGTTCGCCAAATCGGCACCAGTAAAGCCAACGGTCATCTGGGCGAGCTTCTCAAACTTAACGTCCTCGTCCATCGGCTTGTTCTCGGCATGCACGCGCAAGATCTGCTCGCGGCCCTTCACATCCGGACGGTCGACCGTAACCTGACGGTCAAAACGGCCGGGACGCAGCAATGCCGGATCCAGGATGTCAGGACGGTTGGTCGCAGCGATCAGGATGACCGACTCGCTTTCCTCAAAGCCGTCCATCTCGACCAGCAGCTGGTTGAGCGTCTGCTCGCGCTCGTCGTGACCGCCGCCCAAGCCAGCTCCGCGCTGACGTCCCACGGCATCGATCTCGTCAATAAAGATGATTGACGGAGCCTGAGACTTGGCCTCCTTAAAAAGGTCGCGCACGCGGCTGGCGCCGACACCCACGAACATCTCGACAAAGTCGGAACCCGAGATGCTAAAGAACGGCACGCCCGCCTCGCCGGCAACGGCCTTGGCCAGCAGGGTTTTACCGGTACCCGGAGGGCCAACCAGCAGCACGCCGCGCGGAATCTTGGCACCCAGCTTGCGATAGCGGTCCGGATCGCTCAAAAAGTCGCGAATCTCCTCGAGCTCCTCGACTGCCTCGTCCACACCGGCAACATCCTCAAACTTGACCTTGGGGCGCGTTGCCTCGTTGGTCTTGGCGTTGGTCTTGCCAAACTGCATGTTCCTGTTGTTGGCGCCCATCATCTGGCGCATAAAGTAGAACATGATGGCGATCAGGGCGATCGTCGGAAGCACGCTCATCGCCAAGTCGCCCCAAAAATCGGGGTCATTGGTGTTGACGATGTACTTGGTATCGGGGTGCTCCGCCATAAGCTCGGCAAGCGAATCGGAGCCGACATAGGTCGAGGAGAAGCTCTTGAGCTCGCTCGTGTCACCCTTGTCCTTGCTCGCCTTCCAATAATGGCCGGTCACGCTGCCGTCCACCACCGTATAGGTCAAGTCGTCGACGCGATCTTGCTTAATGGCGTTGACCATCTCGCTCGTCGCGAGCTTTACGGTATTGCTGGAATTGGCAAAGCCGGAGCCCATGTTAAAGAAGGCGTAGCCCAGAAGCGCGCAAGCCAAAATAAAATACAGCCAGCCCGTACGCGTGGGCTTCTTGCCTCCGGGCATCCCCGGGATCTTAGGCTCCCGGGGAGTCTGGGAATTGTTATCGTTACGGTCGTCGGGCATCTTACGAATAAACCTCCGGTTTCAAAATGCCCAGATACGGAAGGTTACGATAGCGCTCGGCATAGTCGAGGCCGTAGCCCACCACAAAGGCATCGGGGCAATGGGTTCCAACATACTTGGGCGTGACGGCCGAGGTACGGTCCTCAACGTCCTTCCACAGGAAGGCGGCAACCTCCAGCGAGGCGGGCTTGCGGCTCTCGAGGTTCTTCATCAGATACTTGAGCGTCAGGCCCGAGTCCAGAATGTCCTCGACGATCAGCACGTCGCGACCACGGATGTCGATATCCAGGTCCTTAATGATACGCACGATGCCGGAGGACTTCACGCCGTCGCCGTAGCTCGAAACAGCCATGAAATCGATGTTGGTCGGCAGCTCGATCTTGCGCATCAGGTCGCCCATAAAGACCACGGCGCCGCGCAGGACCGCAATCAGCACCAGATCCTTACCCGCATAGTCGCGCGTAATCTGCTCGCCCAAGCGAGAGACGATACCGTCGATATCCTCCTGCGTAAACAGAACCTTCTCGATATCCGGATGTTGAGAAGCCATGACAACCCTTTCTTGTGCTTAATCGCCCACACACCGCCGTATGGACGCGAACTACACATTCTAGCAGCGCACGGGGTATATTTTCCAGCCCGCGCACCATCAGCGCGGGAATACCGTCAACGCCGCACAGAAAAGCTGGCGCGATGAGCTAATCCGCGTCAACCACGCGAAGCAGATAGGCCACGCGCGTCGCCGCCGTGCACTTAAAACGTTCGTCCGCGCGAACGCCCGCGACCCATACTACGGCACCTCCCGGAGCCGTTCTTATCACGGGTACGCCAGAGCGGTCTGAAACAGGAATGCGTGCCTCGTTCAACAGGTCTGACACTTTCTTGCTTCGACCGTTCATCCCCAACGGGCACATCACGTCTCCCGGCACAGGGCTATCCACCCACAGGCGCGCCAATCGCGCCTCGGCGGGAATCTCCCCGCGCGAGCCGGCTAGCATCCGCTCGCTATCGCGGTCGGCGAACCCCAGGGCCGCCGCATCCACCAAGGCCGCAACCTCTCCGGCAGCAGCAAGCTCGCGGGCACGGTGCACGATATCACGCCCCGGCTCCACAGCCATCGGCTCTGCTGTCAGCATACGCCCCGCCCCCAGCGACAGACGACCGGGAACGGAGATCCAATCGGCCACTAAGCCCTCGCGCGCCGCCGGGGCCTTGAGCGCCAGCATGCCAAACTCCACACGGGCATCAATTCCCGCAGGAAGCGTAACCGAGCCCGAGCCCGCAGCGACGCAGGCGAGCACGCGCTCCACATGACGCATCTCCGGTCGCGCGTCGGGATCGATGCGCTTAATCGCCAACCGCACGATACGCCGTGCAATCACAACCTCGGCGGCGGCAAGACGGCGCGCATCGAGCACCAGTGCGCCCACCGCTTCCTTGCGCAGGCAGCTTCGAAACGACTGTGCCGAAAGCTGGGAAAGAAAGGCATCCTCATCGCCTAAGATCTCGCAGGCGGCGCCAATCGTCTTACAGACGTTCGTGTTGCGCTGCGCCACCACCGGCATCACCCGATGGCGCACATAGTTACGCAGGTACGAAACGTCCTCGTTGCTTTCATCTTCCCGCCATGGCTGACCGTGCACCTGCAGATAGCTCACGAGCTCATCATGCGTGAGGTCGAGCAAGGGGCGCACCACAATGTTCCGACGGCGTGGAATGCTTGATAGACCCGCGGGACCCGACCCTTTAATGGCATTCATTAAAAATGTTTCCGCGCGGTCCGACGAGGTATGCGCGGTACAGATACGAGCCGCCGTCCGCGGTGCGCCCGATTCGGCACAAAGTTCGCGAACATATCTCCGTGCCGCGGCATAGCGCACCTCGCGGGCCGCGGCCTCGATATTGCCCGATTCGTCATCAAAATAGGCATGCTCAACGCACAGCGGCAAGCCGTATTGCACGCACAAATCACGTACAAAGGCCTCGTCGCCATCGGATGCCTCCCCGCGCAGATGATGGTTCACATGCAGCACGTGCAAACGCTCGCGTGCAATGGAAGCGATGCCGCGCCCGTCCTGGATATCCAGCTTTGATGTGCAAGCCATAAGGAGCAGCGCCGTCGAGTCCGCACCGCCTGATACCATGAGCACTACGGGGGCAGCGATCTGCCGCGTTGCCAGAACGTTCTTATCCGTCCTCGGCGCGGCATGATGTCCATAGTGCTGAGATACCGTTGGCATTCGCTTCCTCCTCTATTCGTCCGCACCCATTGTATCCTTTGGAATCTTATGTCTCGCCTGCACCTTCATATCCTCGGCAGCGGCTCAAAAGGCAACTGCGCACTCGTCGAGGGGCCTCAGGGGCTCATCGTGATCGATAACGGCCTGTCCCGCCGCGAGACACTTAAACGCATGGCGGAGCTTGGCCTCTCGGCAGACGACGTCGCCGCTCTTGTAATCACTCATGAGCATGGAGACCATATCAAGGGGCTCGATGTATGGTGCAAGCACTGGCATGGTCCCCTCTTTGCCAGTAGGGACACCCTTTCATGCAAAGAAAACCTCGCGCACCTGCCCGTGGAGGAATTTGACCCCGGCGACACACTCCCCATTGCCGGCATCCAGGTACAAACCTACTCAACATCGCACGATGTCATCAATCCTGTCGGCTATCGATTCAATGCTCTCGATGATTCCATTGGGTTTGCCACCGACACCGGAGAGTTGTCGAGCAAGGCCATAGGCATCCTCAAAGACTGTCGAGTTCTCGCGCTCGAAAGCAACCACGATGTAACTATGTTGCGCGAAGGACCGTACCCACGCTTTCTTCAGGAGCGCATCCTGTCCACAAAGGGGCATCTCTCCAACAACCAAGCCGCCGAAGCCGCGCGAGAACTTGTTACCGATCGCACAGAACAGCTCATCGCCATGCACATCAGCCAGGACAATAATCGTCCAAGCCTTACCGTCAAAAGCTATGCCAAAGCTCTAGCCGCAACCCTGGATGACGAGGTCGGCAGCTCCGCCACCCTTCTCCATGGATCGCGAAAACTCTCGATACGCCCCGCCAGCCAGCACCGGCCAGCAACCATTCAATAGACTGTCCTAGACAACAAAAGGGGCCGGGAATCGCTTCCCAGCCCCTTTTGCTGTCTTTAAATAGCGCAGAACACCAACGAAGTTAGTCGATAGAGATCTTCGTGACGTTCTTCTTCTCGACGATCTTAGGAACCGTAACGGTGAGGATGCCGTCAGCATACTTAGCAGAGAGACCCTCGCTCGAAGCGTCCTTCAGATATACGCCACGCGTCGCGCTGTACGAGCTAAACTCCTTCTGCAGGTAGTTCTTGCCCTCGTTCTCCTCGTCCTCCACAACGTTCACGCTAATGGACAGACGGCCTTCATTAAGCTCAACATCGATGTCATCCTTAGCGACTCCCGTCAGATAGGCCTTGACCTCATAGCCGTCGCCCTTATCCTCAACGTCAACGGGGAACGCCTTGGAAGCAATCGAGTTGTTTGCAAGGTCGGTCATATCATCAAACAGATCGAACAGCGAGCTAGCAGAAGGACGAACGCCAAAAACCGAACGATAAGGAACCATGCTTGCCATGTTTACCACTCCTTGAAAGGACTGCCGAGCCATCTTCTAGGTGACTGGGACTTCTTTTGACGCTCTTATATATGCCCAACCGCTTCTTATATATACATCGACTATAAAGTTTTTTGAGTCTAGTAATATAAGCATATCTAAGTCTTGTTGACTAAGGTTTTGTCTAATAAACGGAATTTGAACGAAGGCTTAAATAATGTATGCAATCCCATCAAAACTAGACGGCTGGCTTACAATGGGCGCATACACGATATTGATGACGAACTAAGGGCATCATGGACGATCAAAAACAGGACAACACGTTTATGCCGGAGCAGGACGAAGCATCCAGCCCGCAACCGATTCGGTTCCATCGCCCCCACATCTCGCAAGAGCCCATCAATGATCCAGAGCCCAAATATGTGACAAGAAACCGATATCAAACACTCGAAGAGGCACAAACGGGGCGCAAACATATGGGTTTCGCCTCGGGAGACCCTGTATATCTGAAAGACGCACCATTATCTAAAAACAGCGCAGATAGGGATGAGCCGATGAAAGCATCCGCCGCTCATCGACAAAGAGGGCCTCGACCCAAGCAAACCTTGACGCACTCGGCTCGCTATCTCGAAACGCCAAAACAGGGAAAACCAATCTTCGTTTCGTCAAGTAAACGACGCAAGCAACATCGACTGACAATCCTGCTTTTGATCATTGTGGCCATAGCAGTCGCCCTCGTTATTCGATTTATTTTCTTTAAATAAAAGCTCAATACCAAAAACGATAAGATCGTCTGGTGTAATTGAGTCATTTACGCCCCGTAAACGAAAAAAGGGGGAGGCCGCGAGGCCTCCCCCTTCTTAAAGTCTTGCGACGGCTCGGTGCCGTCCACCGGTCAGCGGCGCCCTGGCCTCCCACGGGCTG